>NZ_JASCOM010000069.1:0-25931 GCF_029959925.1 Pseudomonas sp. PS02303 | reverse complement strand
GAGGGAGCTTGCTCCCGCTGGGTGCGAAGCGCCCCATTCAAGCGACTGCTCCGCAGACGGGAGCAAGCTCCCTCGCCACCAAACCCCCAGAGAAGTCGAATCGGGTTACTTCAGGCCTACCTTGTACAGCCCGCCGTCGTCCTCATCGGTCAGCACATACAAGTAGCCGTCCGGCCCCTGTCGCACATCGCGGATGCGCTTGTTGAGTTCGCCGAGCAAGCGCTCTTCGTGAACCACTTTGTCGCCATCGACCTGCAAGCGGATCAGCTCCTGGCTCACCAGCGCACCGATGAACACGTTGTGCTGCCAGGCCTTGAAGCGATCAGCGTCGTAGAACGCCATGCCACTGAGGCCGGGGGATTTTTCCCAGACATGGTGCGGCGCCACGGCGCCTTCTGCGGTCTTGCCCTCGGCTTCCGGGATTGGTTGTCCGGAATAGTTGATGCCGTGGGTCGTCAGCGGCCAGCCGTAATTCTTGCCGCGTTCGATGATGTTGATTTCATCACCGCCGCGGGGGCCATGCTCGTTTTCCCAGAGCACGCCAGTCCATGGATTGAGCGCTGCGCCTTGCGGATTGCGTTGGCCATAGGACCAGATTTCCGGGCGTACGCCCGACTGCCCGACAAAGGGGTTGTCGTCCGGCACCTTGCCGTCCGGGTAGATTCGCACGACCTTGCCTTGCAGCTTGTCGAGGTCCTGAGCGGTCGGCCGATCGTTGTTTTCGCCCAAGGTGATGAACAGGTAGCCGTCGCGATCAAACACCAATCGTGAGCCGAAGTGGTTGCCGACCGACAGCTTGGGCTCCTGGCGGAAAATCACTTTGAAGTCCTTGAGGGTTTTCAGGTCCTCGGACAACTGGCCTCGCCCGACCGCCGTACCGGCCTTGTCGCCCGCACCACCGCCCTCGGCGTAAGACAGATAAACCGTCCGGTCCTGCTTGAAGTCGGGCGACAGCACCACGTCCAGCAAGCCGCCCTGCCCCTTGGCCCAGACCTTTGGCACCCCATTGATCGGTGCCGAGAGCTTGCCATCGTAATCCACCACTCGCAGGTTGCCGGGCCGTTCGGTGACCAGCATGCCCCTGCGATCGGGCAGGAACGCCAGAGCCCACGGATGTTCCAGGCCCTTCGCAACTTGCCAGACCTCAAGGGTGCCTTGTTCGCTTTTCATCTCCCGGGGCGTTGCCGCAAGAACGGGTGCCGTGGCGGTGATCAGTATGCTGGCGCAGAAGGTGGCCAAGAGGGTTTTACGCAACATGCACGATTCCTTTTGTCGTTCGAATAGCTGGCAAGAACGCTGTCCTGCCGTTCAACGGTTGCTTGTGCCTGCATCTCGAGGGGGCGGATTGGGAATGAATTTGGGTGGGCTGGCGGGAGCGGTATGGTTCTGGGGATAGCGATTGCCGATGCCGCCGTTATCAAGGGTCGGTGGACGGGGCACCGGGACGGTATTTGGCCCGCGAATGACCGGGGCAGCGGGTTGTGTGCCTTGCATGCTATTGGGATTGGCCCGGCGGATCGGGCTGTTGTAGGGGTTGCTGGAATTGCCCGTGGGGCTCTGGGCCAGCAGCATCAACGAAGGTGGCGAGGCCTGGGCCAGCTGACTCATCAGGCCACTGAATGCCAGTACGGTGCAGGCGAGCACGAATCTGTTCATGGGAAGCCTCTGGGCGTCAGCGTGGATAGAATCTTCGATAGCACGCTACGCCCGGGGTTCGGATTTGTTAACTAAAACCTCTTTCTTAAGATGTAACACCAGTTGACGGTCCAGCAGGACCGGGCCGCAGCCCGCTGAAACTTTTGCTCCGCGCCGCGGGTCACCTGAACACATCACTCGCGAGTAGACGACCATGGCACGGGCAATCTGGAAAGGCGCAATCAGTTTCGGGCTGGTGCATATCCCTGTGGCGCTGGTGTCGGCGACGTCCTCGCAGGGGGTGGATTTCGACTGGCTCGACAGCCGTAGCATGGAGCCGGTCGGTTACAAACGCGTCAACAAGGTCACCGGCAAGGAAGTCACCAAGGAACACATCGTCAAAGGTGTGCAGTACGAAAAGGGCCGGTACGTGGTCCTCAGTGAGGAAGAAATCAAGTCGGCGCACCCGTTGTCCACGCAGACCATCGACATCTTTTCTTTTGTCGACGCCGAACAGATCCCCCTGCAAAACATCGACACGCCCTACTACCTCGCGCCGGATAAACGTGGCGGCAAGGTCTATGCGCTGTTGCGCGAAACCCTCAGCAAAACCAATAAAGTCGCCCTCGCCCATGTTGTCCTGCATACCCGTCAGCACCTGGCGGCGCTGATGCCCCTGGAATCGGCCATGGTGCTGGTCATGCTGCGTTGGCCCGCTGAAGTGCGCAGCCTCGATACGCTAGAGCTGGGGCCTGAGGTAACCAAGCCCGAACTGGCCAAGGGCGAACTCGACATGGCCAAGCGTCTGGTGCAGGACATGAGCGCCGACTGGAAGCCCGAGGATTATCGCGACAGTTTTGAAGACAAGATCATGGCGCTGGTCGAGAAGAAGGCGAACGAAGGCAAGATCGAGGATGTGGAAACGGCGACGGGTGAAGAGGAACGCAAGACAGCTGATGTGATTGATTTGACTGAATTGCTTAAACGTAGCCTGGGTGGCAAGACTGCCGGCAAGGCCAAACCGGCGGCTAAACCTGCAGCGAACAAAAAAGCCACGAAGACGTCTCGTGGCTGATTGTTGTTTTCGCGTTGGATCTCAGGCCCCTTCGCGAGCAGGCTCACTCCTACAAGTGATCGCGGTCAACTGTAGGAGCGAGCCAACTCGCGAAGGGTTTGCAAGCCGGCATACAACATTCAGATCAGCACAAATACCGCCAGCAACCCACCAAAGATCGCCCACTTTTCAAGGTAGTAAAGTTTGCGATTACGCTTCTTCAGCGCCTTGCCCCGCAGCCGAATCGCGTAGATTTTGGCAAACAGCCGGTTGATGCCCCCGGTCTTGTCCCCGGCATCATTCGGCGCGCCCGCCGCCGACATCACGTTACGGCTGAACCAGCCATTGAACGCCGCCGCCCAGCGATACTTCATCGGCCGCTCGACGTCGCAGAACAGAATGATGCGGTTCTGCTGGGTGGTGTTTTCGGCGTAGTGAATGAAGGTCTCGTCGAACATCACCGCTTCACCGTCGCGCCAGTGGTAGTTCTCACCATCGACGTTGATGTAGCAACCGGCATCGTTCGGCGTTTCCAGGCCCAGGTGATAACGGTACGAGCCGGCGTAGGGATCGCGGTGGCGGACCAGTTTGGAACCCGGTGGCAACTCGGCGAACATCGCGGCTTTGATCGACCCGATGCTTTGCACCAACTCAGTGGTGCGCGGGCAGAGTTTCATCGCCGAAGGATGGCTGTCGCCGTACCACTTCAAGTAGAAACGCTTCCAGCCGGTCTTGAAGAACGAGTTGAAACCGACATCGTCGTATTGGTTCGAGCGCTTGATTTCCCCGGCCCTGAGCAGGTTCTGGCCTTCGGCGCGAATTTCTTCCCAGTGCGCCTGCAACGGACTCAGGTCCGGGAAATCGGCCGGGTCGAGATAAGGCTTGTTGGGGATTTTCGAGAACAGATAAAGGAAACAATTGATCGGCGCGAGAAACGACGAGTGATCGCTCAGTTGGCGGCCCAGCTTGTGGCGCACCCGCCCACGCAGATGGACGTAGGCAATGGATACAACGTAAATAGCGGCAATGATCAGTTTCACAGAAATCGTCACATGTCAGAAGTGAACAAACTGCGTCCCCGGCCAACCTAGCGGCCCAAGGGTCTTGTGCAGCGTCTGAATACGAAACAGCGGTCCCGGTGGCGCGTCCTTGAGCCTCTGCCGACGGTCGGCGCCTGTTGAAAAGTGGCATTTTAGTCTCATTTTGTAACCAATAGTTAACCTTCAAATGTGAAAATCTGTCCGCTGGTGCCACCAAAGCGCCCGTGCGGCCTCAACGCCCTATCGTTTAAAGAGCCAGACCAGTACAATCGCCGCCAAACATTACGCGCCCCCCTTGGTTGATGACGGGAATGAACCCCGTCTCAGCGCACTTCGACTCGGGCCAAGCGCTCCAACTGCTGCTGTCCACTTATTGCCAGATGGACCTTCCGCTTCTGACCGGGATGCATTTCCCGTGGTTTGAAAAACGGAAACGGGTACTGAATCGGTACTGCCGCAACCCTAGCTACTCTGAATGCTTCGCAGGAAAAACCTTTGATCTCTACAGCTAACATCACGATGCAGTTCGGCGCCAAGCCGCTATTCGAAAACGTTTCGGTCAAGTTCGGCGCGGGCAACCGCTACGGCCTGATCGGCGCCAACGGTTGCGGCAAGTCGACCTTCATGAAAATCCTCGGCGGCGACCTCGAGCCGTCCGGCGGCCAGGTCATGCTCGAGCCGAACGTGCGTCTGGGTAAATTGCGCCAGGACCAGTTCGCCTACGAAGAATTCACCGTCATCGACACCGTGATCATGGGTCACGAAGAGCTGTGGAAGGTTAAAGCCGAGCGCGACCGCATCTACTCGCTGCCGGAAATGACCGAAGAAGACGGCATGGCCGTGGCAGAGCTGGAAACCGAGTTCGCCGAAATGGACGGCTACACCGCCGAATCCCGTGCCGGTGAATTGCTGTTGGGCCTGGGTATCGGCATCGAGCAGCACTTCGGCCCGATGAGCGAAGTGTCCCCGGGCTGGAAACTGCGCGTATTGCTGGCTCAGGCGCTGTTCTCCGATCCTGAAGTACTGTTGCTCGACGAACCGACCAACCACCTGGACATCAACACCATCCGCTGGCTGGAAAACATTCTGACCCAGCGCTCCAGCCTGATGATCATCATCTCTCACGACCGTCACTTCCTGAACAGCGTGTGCACCCACATGGCTGACCTGGATTACGGCGAGCTGCGCCTGTTCCCGGGCAACTACGACGAGTACATGACCGTGGCGACCCAGTCCCGCGAGCAACTGCTGTCGGACAACGCCAAGAAGAAGGCACAGATTTCCGAGCTGCAATCGTTCGTCAGCCGCTTCTCGGCCAACGCCTCGAAAGCCAAGCAGGCCACTTCCCGCGCCAAGGCGATCGACAAGATCCAGTTGGCCGAAGTCAAGCCTTCGAGCCGTGTGAGCCCGTTCATCCGTTTCGAACAAACCAAGAAACTGCACCGTCAGGCTGTCATTGTCGAGCGCATGGCCAAAGGCTTCGACGGCAAGCCGCTGTTCAAGGACTTCAGCTTCCAGGTTGAAGCGGGCGAACGCGTCGCGATCATCGGCCCGAACGGTATCGGTAAAACCACCCTGCTGCGCACCCTGGTCAACGAACTGACCCCGGATGCCGGCACCGTGAAGTGGACCGACGCCGCAGAACTGGGCTACTACGCCCAGGACCACGCGCACGACTTCGAAGACGACTGCAACCTGTTCGACTGGATGGGCCAGTGGACCCAGGGCGGCGAGCAAATCGTTCGCGGCACCCTCGGCCGCATGTTGTTCTCCAACGACGAGATCCTCAAGTCGGTCAAGGTCATCTCCGGTGGTGAGCAAGGTCGCATGCTGTTCGGCAAGCTGATCCTGCAAAAGCCGAACGTGCTGATCATGGACGAACCGACCAACCACTTGGACATGGAATCGATCGAAGCGCTGAACCTGGCGCTGGAAAACTACCCGGGCACGCTGATCTTCGTCAGCCACGACCGTGAGTTCGTATCGTCGCTGGCCACCCGCATCATCGAGCTAAGCCCAAGCGGCGTGATCGACTTCAGCGGTACTTATGATGACTACCTGCGTAGCCAGGGCGTTGTGTTTTAAGAGCAGCTATTAGTTTCAAGCTGCAAGCGGCAAGTAAAAGCCCTGTCCTGGTGACGGGGCTTTTTGCATTCGAGGCTGAATGGATTTGGGTGCCCTCAACCACAACGAATATAGTTAGCCTGCTTCCTTTTATATTCCACCCAAGCCATGATGCAGTTCTCCCACCGCCGCCCGCGAACGAGCCGTCATGTCTGTGCAGCAACTGCCACCGCAAAGCTCCATGGCGATCACCCTGCAGATCGTCTCCATCGTTTTCTATACCTTTATTGCCTTCCTCTGCATCGGCCTGCCGATTGCGGTGTTACCAGGCTATGTCCATGAGCAGTTGGGTTTCAGCGCGATCGTCGCGGGACTGACCATTGGCTCTCAATACCTGGCCACCCTGCTCAGCCGCCCGATGGCCGGGCGCATGTCAGACACCATTGGCACCAAACGGGCGATTGTCTACGGCCTGTCTGGGATCGTGTTGAGCGGCGTGTTGACGTTGATTTCAACCTTGCTGCAAAGCTTTCCACTGCTGAGCCTATTGATCCTGATCGCCGGACGTTTGTTGCTCGGCATCGCCCAGGGCTTGATTGGTGTGGGCACGATCAGCTGGTGCATGGGCCAGGTCGGCGCGGAGCACACCGCGCGCTCGATTTCGTGGAACGGCATTGCGTCTTACGGCGCCATTGCGATCGGGGCGCCGCTGGGCGTGGTGATGGTCGCCGAGTACGGCTTCGCCAGCCTGGGGATCGCGTTGTCATTGCTGGCCCTGGCCGCCTTGTTGCTGATCCGCAATAAACCCTCGGTGCCGGTGATTCGTGGCGAACGCCTGCCCTTCTGGGCGGTGTTCGGGCGCATTGCGCCCTTCGGTGCCAGCCTGAGCCTGGCCTCCATCGGTTACGGCACCCTGACGACCTTTATCACCTTGTATTACGTCAGCCGCGGCTGGACAGGCGCTGCCTGGTGCCTGACGGTCTTCGGGATCTGCTTTATTTTGTCGCGCTTGCTGTTTATCTCCGCGATCAGCCGCTTCGGTGGTTTCACCTCGGCGATTGTGTGCATGAGCATTGAAACGGTGGGCCTGGTACTGCTGTGGCTAGCGCCTTCGACCGCTTATGCGCTGATCGGCGCGGGCCTGGCAGGGTTCGGTCTTTCGCTGGTGTACCCGGCGCTGGGGGTGGAAGCAATCAAGCAAGTGCCCAACTCCAGTCGCGGCGCGGGTTTGAGTGCTTATGCGGTGTTTTTCGACCTGGCACTGGCGATTGCCGGGCCGTTGATGGGCGCGGTGGCGTTGAATCTTGGGTATTCGTGGATTTTCTTCAGTGCGGCGATGTTGTCTGTCACCGGGCTCGGCTTGACCTTGTTACTCAAACGCCGCGCAACAAGCTGACGCCACTGTGGGAGCTAGCCTGCTGGCGATGGCGGTAGAACATTCAATACATCAGTCGCCTGACAGATCGCTATCATCGGAACGCCGCCCGGAGCCAGCTCACTCCCACAGGGGTGGTGGGGAAATTACTGATCCGCAGTCTGCATCCCGGCCCGGGTAGGCTTGCCCAACGCGTGCGAGAAGAACCGCCCGGCTTCGGACACCATGTTGCGATGGATGTCTTCGCGGTCGACGCCATCTGCATCGGTGCACAGCGCCGGCATGGCGGCGATCTGCTCTTCGTTGCACGGTGCCATGAACACGAAGTGCCCTGCCCCGGCCAGCAATTTGAAGTCTGGTGCAATCGGCAGTTTGCGCGCCAGGGCGGCGGCATTTTTGTCGAACGCCACCAGTTTGTCGCCATCACCGCTGTAGAGCAGCACTGGCACATGTACGTCAGCCAAGGTGTGGCGGCCGAATTTCAGACTCAGCGGCGCCATCAGCAGCAAGGCATGGACACGTGGATCCGCCACAGGCTGCAAATCATCCCGGTCGACAATCAGCTCGCCCTGAGTGTTGCAGGCATCATGGTCGTCCGGGCGTTCCTGGCAGTAGCGGCGCAGACGATCCAGGTCAGGCGTGGCGCCGGAGAGGATCAGCGCCGTTTCGCCGCCCGCCGAGTAACCGATCACGCCGACCTGATCGGCATTGACGAAAGGCGCGAGCATACGGTCGCCCAGGGTCGCGGTAATGGCTTCGGAAATCTGGATGGGCCGGCCGTAAAGGTTACTCAACGTACCGAGGCGGCTGTGGTCTTTGGAGTTGTCACCGGGATGGATCACCGCCACCACCACAAACCCTTTGCGTGCCAGCGAGGTGGCGAGGTCGTGCAGCGCCAGCGGGGTACCGGTGTTGCCGTGGGACAGCATCAGCATCGGGAAACGGCCCATGGCGACGCGGGTGTCTTCCCCTGCCTCGACCGTGTAACCCTCGATTTTGCTGGTGTGTTCCCGGTCGCTCGAGGGATAGAAGGCGATGGCGCGCATCGGCTGCAAGTCCAGAGGATCGAGAAAACTCATCTCATGGAAGCCGACGCTCCAGTGAGGGTGCGGCGCAGGCGCGGCGTGCACTGAATTCAGGCTGCTGAGCAGGCAAATCAGAAACGTTGCACAAAGACGCACCATGGGATGCCCCACCTTGTTACTGGACCGGAGTCGGTAACCCTCGACTGCATAACCCGGGCCACAACCTGTAATGACCAGAAACAAAAAACTCTGCATCTGGCACTTGCGTGATCAGAATACAGAGTTTTTTGGATGGTGCCTGAGCTGTTTGAGCGCTTTACGCAAGCCTTACGCGGCGGCGAACAATTGCTCGCTGATTTGCGTGTGGGCATCGCTCATGGCTTTGGTGCGCACTTCGTCACCGTAGGCCAGGCCATGGGCACGAACAAACTCAATGTCGGTGATGCCGATGAAGCCGAACAGCACCTTTAAGTACTCTTCGTGCGCAACGCCAGTCGCCTGACCGGCATGCAGACCGCCGGACGTCGAGACGATCACGACTTTCTTGCCACCGCACAGGCCTTCAGGGCCCGCTTCGGTGTAGCGGAAGGTCTGGCCGGCAACGGCAATGCGGTCGATCCAGGCCTTCAGTTGGGTCGGGATGGTGAAGTTGTACATCGGCGCTGCGATGACAACGGCGTCGGCCGCGAGGAATTCGGCCAGGGTGGTGGCGCTAAGTTCGGCTTCGTGCTGTTGCGCGGCGTTGCGCAGTTCAGCGGTGGTGCCAGCGGCCACCAGGGTGGTGGCGGAGAAATGGCTGATGGCATCGGCGGCCAGGTCGCGGTAGGTCACCACCGCGGTTGGCTCGGCGGCTTGCCAGGCTTTGACGACTTCGCTGCTCAGCAGACGGGAAGCCGAGTTGTCACCAAGAATGCTCGAATCGATATGCAGCAGTTTCATAAGGGATCTCCAGGTGAGGATCGCCACCGGGCGATCTGATGGGGAGGATCCTACAGATGAAACCAATAGCTGATTAGCCCGCAACAATGCGATAGTTCGTCCCACTGATAGAACAATCGGATTTCCAATCATGCAAGACCTCAACGACCTTTACTATTTCGCCAAAGTGGTCGAAGCCGGTGGCTTCGCCGCAGCCGGGCGTTTGCTGGGGATTCCCAAGTCCCGATTGTCGCGGCGCATTGCCGAGCTGGAAGAACGCCTCGGCGCGCGCCTGCTGCAACGTACCACCCGGCAACTCAAGCTGACGGCGGTGGGCGAACGTTACCTGCGGCACTGTCAGGCGATGCTGCTGGAAGCCGAGATGGCCGATGAAGCCGTGGCGAGTATGTCCAGCGAACCTCGCGGACGCTTGCGGGTGTCCTGCCCCGTCGGGCTGGCCCACGAAATGCTGCCGACGGTGATCAGCCGCTTCCTCGAAAAACACCCTCAGGTGCAATTGGAAGTCATGTTGCTCAATCGCCGGGTCGACTTGGTCACCGAAGGCGTCGATGTCGCGCTGCGGGTCCGTGAGTTGGGCGATGAAGATCCGTTGCTGGTGACCCGTCGCTTGCGCCAGGCACAGATGGCGATGGTCGCCAGCCCGGCCTTCCTGCACGGACGTGAGATCAACCACCCCGAAGACCTGAAATCCTTGCCGGTGCTTGGTGCGCTGGAAGCCGACCGCCTGGTGCACATTCGCATGCTCGATCAGCAGGGCAAAAGCTACGATTTGAGCCTGGAAGCGCGATTGGGCATTGACGATTTCATCGTGCGCAAGGCCTGCACGCTCGCCGGCCAGGGGTTCACCATGCTGCCGATGATGTATTGCGAACAGGAGCTGGAAAATGGTTCGCTGGTGCAGTTGCTGCCCGATTGGTCATTGCCTGGCGGCTGGCTGCAAGCGGTCTACCCTCATCGGCGCGGGGTGATGCCGGCCGTGCGCGCCTGGATCGACCATTTGATCGAATCATTCAATGCCTGTGGGGACCGATTGATATGAAGGCTGGACGCATGAGCGAAGAGGACGTCGCGCAATTCTGTCTCGCGCGGCCCGGTGCGCGGGAAGACTACAAGTGGGGAGGCGTTCGGGTGTTTTCGATTGCCGGGAACAAGATGTTCGCCTTGCAGAACCTGCGCGGCGATTCCCTGGCCTTCAAGGTCGACAAGGATCTGTTCCTCGGGCATTGCGACCGCCCGGGGATTCACCCGGCGCCGTACCTGGCGCGGGCCCAGTGGATCATCATGCAAACGCCCTACCCGCTGGGATCCGAGGAGCTTCAGGCGTTGTTGAAACGTTCCCATCAACTGGTGGTGAGCAAGCTGCCCAAGCGCACCCAGGTCAGCCTGTTGCTTTAAAGCAGTGCAAACAGGTGAGCGCCGAGGAACAGCTGGTCGATCCAGAACACCTGATGCATCAGCACAATGAGCCAGAACACCAGCTGGAACGAGACCTTGCGAGTCTTGTGCCGAAACACTTGCTGGGCCAGCAAGGCACCCGGCCATCCGCCCGCCAGCTCCACCGCGTGCAACACGTTCTCCGGTGTCCGCCAGCTGTCGGCGCGAGCCTTGCGCTTGTCGCTCCAGTACAGAAAAAACGCCAGCACGCTGACGATGCCGTAAGCCGCCAGCGGAATCAGCGACACCCCATGCAGCCACAACGACATTGAACCCGTCAGCGGCAGCGCGCACAGGATCGCCAACACCAGCAATTTCAGCCGAGGGTGCTGGACCCGCTCGCCCCCGGACCTGCGTCCGGGATTGTTGCGCGCGCTGGAGTCATTCATGGGCGTGCGGCGGCCCAATCGACCCAGCCGAATTGCCAGGTGGCCAGGATGAACAGGCCGAACGCAATGCGATACCAGGCGAATGCCGCGTAGCTGTGGCTGCCGATGAACACCAGCAAGCCTCTGACGGCAATCATCGCGAAGATGAACGCTGTGACGAAGCCGATCGCAAACACCGGAAGATCAGCCGGTACGAACAGGTCGCGGTATTTGTAGCCCGAATACACCGCCGCACCGACCATGGTCGGCATCGCCAGAAAGAACGAGAACTCGGTGGCCGTCTTGCGCGACAACCCGAACAGCAAGCCGCCGATGATGGTCGAGCCGGAACGCGAGGTCCCGGGAATCATGGCCAGGCACTGGGCGAAACCGACTTTCAAGGCATCTTTCCAGGTGATTTCGTCGACAGTGTGGGCATGCACTTCATGCTGACGCTGCTCCGCCCACAACATCACGATCCCGCCCACAACCAACGCCGTGGCCACGGTGATCGGGTTGAACAGGTATTCGTGGATGAGATCGGCAAAAATCACCCCCAATACCACCGCAGGCAGGAAAGCGATCAATAGGTTGGCGGTAAAACGCCGCGCATTGGGTTGTGTCGGCAAGCCGACGACCACGTCGAAGATCTTTCGGCGAAATTCCCACACCACCGCCAGGATCGCCCCGAGCTGGATAATGATGTTGAAAGCCATCGCGCGTTCGCCACCGAAGTTGAGCAAGTCCGCGACTATGATTTGGTGACCGGTACTGGAAATGGGCAAAAATTCCGTCAGCCCTTCTACAACCCCTAAAATCAATGCCTGCAAGGCGGTCCAAAGTTCCATCAATCCCCCAAAGGCGATGCGCCAAGGCATGCCCCATTAGTGTTTTAAGCGTTCACCGCGCCAAGCGTAGCTGAAGTCCCGCGCGCAAAGGATCCTGACGGAGCCGTAAAAACTCCGTGAAAAATCAACTTGGATTCAGGTTTTTCCGCGCGGGGCCGAAATCCTATCAGACAAGCCCCGATAACGCTGCCGCGTAATGAGACTTGGGTCGTATAGGCCCGACCGGCAAAGCGTGGTTGGATGCTGGCAATCGTTTATTACAAGAAAAAGAAATCGGAGTGACAGCGTTATGAACAGCTTGCGCAGTGTGTCGATCAGCCGACGCTTGTGGCTCATCTTGATCGTGTCGGTATTGATGTTGTTGACGTTGGGCGTGTTGATGCTCAAGCAGATCCATACCGATCTATACCAGGCAAAAGCCCAGAAAACCCAGCACGTGGTGCAGACCGCCAGCGGCATTCTGACTTACTACCACGGCCTGGAAACCGCCGGCACGCTCACCCGCGATGCCGCGCAGAAGCAGGCACTGACCGCCGTGCGCGGGCTGCGTTATGACCAGAACGACTATTTCTGGATCAACGACCTGACGCCGGTGATGGTGATGCACCCGGCCAACCCCAAACTCGATGGGCAAAACCTCTCGGCGATCCGCGACCCGGACGGTTTTGCGCTGTTCAACGAAATGGTGGCCGTCGCCAAGGCCAAAGGCGCCGGTACGGTCAACTACCGCTGGCCTAAACCGGGCGCCAGCGACCCGGTCGGGAAAACCTCCTACGTCAAATTGTTCGAGCCTTGGGGCTGGGTGATCGGCTCGGGCGTGTACATCGATGACATGCAGGCCGAGTTCTACGGCCAGGTCTGGAAGGCTTCGTTCGTCGGCCTGGTGATTGCGCTGATCATGGCGTTGCTGGTGATCATGATCGCTCGCAGCATCGTGCGACCGCTTCAGGACACGGTGAACGCCATGGCCAACATCGCCAGCGGCGAAAGCGACCTGACCCGCAGCCTCGACACCCATGGCCAGGATGAAGTCACGCAACTGGCCCGGCACTTCAATGCCTTCACTGCCAAACTGCGAGGGGTGATCAGCGAACTGCAAGTGTCCGCCAGCGCCCTGGGCCAGTCGTCCAGCGAACTGGGCAATGACGCCGCCCAGGCCCAGGAACGCAGTCAGCAACAGTCCCAGCAGATGGAGCTGGTGGCGACTGCGATCAACGAAGTGACTTACGGTGTGCAGGACGTGGCCAAGAATGCCGAGCATGCGGCCAGCGAAATGCGCGATGCCGAATCCCAGGCGCAGCAGGGGCAAATCAACATTGATGGCAGCTTGCAGCAGATCGACAAACTGTCCGGCACCATCGATCAAGCCGTGGAAGTGATTCGCACCCTGGCCGCTGAAAGCACCCAGATTGGCAGTGTCCTGGAGGTGATCCGCTCCATCGCCGAGCAAACCAACCTGCTGGCACTCAACGCCGCCATCGAGGCTGCCCGCGCCGGTGAACAAGGCCGTGGCTTTGCGGTGGTGGCCGATGAAGTGCGCCTGTTGGCCCAGCGTACCCAGAAGTCCACGGCGGAGATCCAGTCGATGATCGAGCGCCTGCAGACTCACTCCGAAGCGGCGGTGAAAGTGATCGGCGACAGCAGTCGAGCCTCGCAACTGACCATCGAACAGGCCGGTCTGGCCGGCGCCAGCCTCAATGCCATCGGCCAGGCGCTGCGCAACCTCAACGGGCTGAACGCCTCGATCGCCAGCGCGACCCTGCAGCAAGCCCATGTGGTGGAAGACATCAATCAGAACGTCACCCAGGCGGCAGGCTTGTCCCACAGCACCGCGCTGGCGGCCGAGCAATCGAGTGTGGCCAGCGTTCGGCTCAAGGACTTGAGCGAGCAGGTGAACAGCCTGCTCAAACAGTTCCGCGTGTAAAAGCAGACACAGAACCCTGTGGCGAGGGGGCTTGCTCCCGCTGGGCCGCGAAGCGGCCCTGAAATAGGCAATCCCGTTTTTTCAGGTAAACCTCGATAGCGCCTTTGCGACTGCTTCGCAGCCGAGCGGGAGCAAGCTCCCTCGCCACAAGTGTGCGTCAGACGCCAGTTTCGGGTTGCTAACGCATTGGCCTTCTCTCTGGGTACAATCCGCCCCCCTCTTTCGTTTTCACCAAGGAACCTCCATGTCCGGGCTTGAACTGTTTGCCGCCACCCTCGGCGTGATCGCCGTCTGGTTGACGGTCAAACAGAACCCCTGGTGCTGGCCGATCGGCCTGGTCATGGTGCTGCTTTATAGCTGGATCTTTTTTGAAGTGAAGCTGTATTCGGACATGCTCCTGCAAGTGATCTACGCCGCGCTGCAGCTCTACGGCTGGTGGCAATGGACCCGCGCGGGCGAAGCCAATAGCGGCCGGCAGGTCAGTCGGCTTGAGAGCAAATCAATCGCTGCGGGCCTTGCGGCCGGTGCCATCGGCAGTCTGCTGCTAGGCGCCGCCATGGCGCACTGGACAGATGCCGCGCAGCCCTGGCTTGACGCTGCGTTGACCGGTTTCAGCCTTGTGGCGCAGTTATGGATGGCGCAAAAACGCGTGCAATGCTGGCCGTTGTGGATCGCCGTCGATGTGATTTTCGTCGGGCTGTTCATTTATAAGGACATGTACTTGACCGCCGCCCTCTATGCACTGTTCCTGCTGCTGGCCGTTCAAGGTTGGCGTGAATGGCGCGCCGACCCGGCTCTGCGCGCATGAAAGTGCTGGTGCTCGCGGGCCCTGAATCCAGCGGTAAAAGCTGGCTTTCGGGCGAGATTCACGCCAATTTTGGCGGCATATTAGTCAATGAGTACGTTCGACATTTTATCGACAGCGAAGCCCGTGAAACCCGCTACGATGACATTACATCGATAGCTCATGGCCAGCTTTCGTGGGAGGACGAAGCACGCGCCAGGCAACCGTCACTTTTGATCCTCGATACGCACCTCTTAAGCAATATCCTTTGGAGTCGCACGTTGTTTAGCGATTGCCCGGCATGGATCGAGCAAGCCTTGCTGGCCCGGCACTATGACCTGCATTTGCTGCTGAGCCCTGAAACCGTGACCTGGCATGACGACGGGCAGCGTTGCCAGCCGCAACTGGCAGAACGCCAGGCATTTTTTCAGGCCAGCCGTGCATGGCTTGATCTGCACCGCCAACCTTGTCAGGTGCTGCAAGGTGACTGGCAACAGCGCAAGGACGCCGCATTCGAGGCGGTGACGCGTTTGCTCAAGGCCTGACCGGAGTGCCCCGCCCCGCTGCAACTGTCCATTCCTGAAACACCAAATCCCACGCAAACCCGCGAACTAAAGCGGCCCGAGCGTTCCTGCAAGAAAATGTTAAGCCACTGATACAGCCTGCGTTCAACGCCCCCAGCGTGCACCGCCGCCCGTGTGGATGTCGTTTTTGCGTAGCTCTGTCTCAGTGGCGTTACACAATTTTTTTGACCACCCCGACAAATTAATTCAACCACTTGTTTTTAAACGAATAACCGAAAGCGGCACACCTTCTGCTCTCTACCTCGCAACGCTGATAAGGGCCAGCGTTCCATTTACAGAAGGAATTGCCGCCGTGGGGAAATTTGATAGAAGCATCTTTAGCCTGCTGATCGGATGCGCACTGGGCTCAACAGTCTGCCTGCCCGTGCAGGCTGACAACGGCATCATAACTATCAAACGTGATGTGCAGACCCGCAACGCAACCATCCCGCCGCTCATCCCCGACCCTAACCCCACGACCGTCAATGCCAACCCGTCCAGACAAATTCTCCAGCAAACGAACGAGTTGAGCGACGGCGATTTTGCCAACGTCGCCAGTGGTGCAGGCATCAACCGCCTGGTCACTCAAAACACTAACAACCTGGGCGGCAACATAAGCAACCAAACCCAACTGTCCAACCTCCCTGCCGGACGTTCGGGAAATTCAGGCAATGGCATTGCCAACATGGTCAATTCCAACATCCAGCAAGGCCTGGGTGCTCTGAAAATCATAACGGGAGACCGTTAAGATGAATCGTTCGCTGCTGATGATCGCCATGTTTTGCAGTGCATCGACCTTTGCCCAACCTCCCGTCATCAATAACGCCAACATCGACGGCTCGGGTATGCAGTACCAAGGCAACCTCACGGTCAACCAGGCGGCGGGCGATCTTCAGCAACAGGCCAACGCCCGGGCCATCGCTATTGGTACCAATGCCAGTGCGACCACGCAGATTCGCCAGCGTTTGCGCACCGTTGTCGACCCCAGAATTGATGCCCAGTCCAACATCCAGGGCGACTCCTTCAGTCACGGCAACGGCGTACTGGGTGTCAACCAGAGCGCGGGCGCCAGTAACCAGCAAGCCAACGCACTGCGGATAAGCATTAGTAAACAGCCGCAAAGCATCGACGACAGCGTCCTCATGCAACAGAACGTGGCGCTGCTCAACAACTCCGATCCAACTGACTCTGCACCAGGCCATCGCCAGGTCACTACCAGTGACCAGGCATTCACCGGTAGCCGTGGGGTGATCCAGTTGAATCAGAGCGCCGGGGTGGGAAACCGAATGGCCAATACCCTGAGCGTAAGGGTCGTGGATTGACCCGAAAAGGTAAGAAACAACACTTAACCTAAAATAAAGTACGGAGAATCACCATGAAACCTTCGATGGCACTAAAGCCTCTGGTTTTCGCAATTGCTGCGGTCATGGCTGTTGCTGTACAAGCTGGGCAAAATGATCGGCGTGGCAACCATCATGGTCATCACAACGGTGGCCAACAACAAACCCCTCCTGCAAGAATGGTCCCAATCAATGCGACTGCCAATGCGACGGACCGGCAGAACAGTACCGGCAATAGCATCTGGAATGAAGGGACAGAAAACTCGGCCGAGATGAGCAGTTCGGCCGCAGGCGCGAGCGGCAACGTCGGCGTCAACGTGGCGGCAGGTAACGGCAACCAGCAAGACAACGCCGCCGCCATCGCCAACGCAGCCTCCGACAACGCCGCGATCGATAACAGCTTTGTGTTCGGCACGGCCACTGCCACCGCTGACGTGAGGCAAGTCAGCAACAATAACCGCGTCGACAACTTTGGCTCCACCAACTCTGCCGTGATGAGCGGATCCGGCGGCGGTAGCAGCGGCAACATGGGTATCAACATTGCTGGCGGCGATCTGAACCAGCAGAAAAATACCATGGCAATTGCCAACGCCAATGCTCCACTGGGTAATGCAACCGCCACCGCGTCCGCCGTTCAAAACGGTCCCGGCCTGATCGTGAACAACAACGCTGATCGGACCTACCGCGTTGATACGATCACCGTTACCAACACGGCGAGCGGCAGTTTCTCCAAAGATAAGTCGTTTGAGGCAAGCGGCAGTCAAAGCGCTTCTTCCAGCTGGAACAAAGCCGGTTCCAAAAGCTATGACGCCAGCGGGTCAAAAAGCGTTGATATAAGCGGTTCTCACAGCAGTAATGCCAGCGGTTCCAACAGCAGCAATGCCAGCGGTTCCAACAGCAGTAGTGCAAGCGGTTCTTCGAGCGCTTCTTTGAGTGCTTCCTTGAACGCTACGCTGGACGCTACTTCGGCGGCTTCCAACTCCACTACCGTCAATTTTGGCTTCGGCGACCGCACCCGCAGCTCGTCTTCCGACGCATCGCTTAACGCATCGCTCGACGCGACGCTTGATGCATCGATAGACAAATCGTATGACAGATCGCACGACTCTTCGTACGACAGATCGCGCGACTCCTCGTACGACAGATCGCGCGATTCGTCGTTCGAAAAATCGTATGACAAGTCGTACTCGAAGTCGTCTGACTCCTCGTACGAAAAATCGGGCAGTCAATCGTCCGAGTCTGAGTATGCAAAAGCGAAAAGCTACAGTGAAAGCAGCTCTTATGATTTGAGCAACACCTACTCTTATCAAGTGCTGACTCCAACTGGCTGGGCCAACCCTGTGACCAACACTGCAACCCTGAGCGGTTCGGTGAATGGCGGCAGTGGCAACCTGGGCGTCAACGTGGCGGCTGGTGTGGGCAACCAACAAAGCAACTCGTTGGCCATTTCCAACCAATCGTTCTAAATGCTGTCTCTGGAGGCCCCCTTACGGGGGCCTTTTTCAACATCACCAGAGGGCGTCCAATCATGCGTATTCTCGCCTTGGCATTTTTGCTTTGCGTGGCCACTGTGATCGAGGCCGCACAAATGCCGCTCTCCATCCTGCCGGGCGGCGCGTTGGTGTACAAGCCAATCCAGAGCGTTCGCGAGCGCAAATTTGCCGACCTGGTACAACAGAAAACCGACTTCAGTTGCGGCGCTGCGGCGCTGGCGACCATCTTGCGCCAAGCCTATTGGCTGGACGTGAATGAAGAACAGATCATCGAAGGCATGCTGGCACACTCTGATCAAGATCTTGTCCGTGTCCAGGGCTTCTCCATGCTCGACATGAAGCGTTACGTGGAAAGCATCGGCATGCGAGCCCGTGGCTATCGGGTAGCACCGGAAACGTTGAGTGATATCAGAATCCCCGTAGTGGTCCTCATGGATATCCGTGGCTACAAACACTTTGTGGTCATGCAAAGAGTCCATCAGGGCTGGGTCTACATCGGAGATCCGGTACTCGGTCATAAACGCTACAAAGTCGACGACTTTATCAAAGGCTGGAACGGCATCATCTTTGCCATCATCGGCCAGGGTTACGACAAAACCAATGCGTTGCTCGACCCGCCCATGCCGCTGACCGCCAGGAACCGCGTCAACGCCTTTAGCCCAGTGCAGGACGCAGAGTTGATGGATTTTGGATTTATCCAAAGCGACTTCTTCTAATAACAAGGGAGCACGACGCTCCGGGAGCATCCCATGAAGACTCCAATCTGGCTGGCCGTGGTCTGCCTGGCCGCCAGCCTGCCGACCCAGGCACAGACGTTCAAACCCATTGAACTGAAGGATCAGGAGTTGGCAACCCTGCGTGGCCGTTATGTCATGCCAGGACGGATTATCAGTTTCGGCATTTCGATGACCAGCACTTGGCAAAATGCCAATGGTGAAGTGATCGGGGCAACGTCCACGATGCAAATTCAACAATCGACCATCAAGCCACAGTTTTATGTGTCGATGATCGACGAAAAAGGGAATGGATCGACCCGTTCGCAAGGCGCCAGCACGGGCACCGGCACCGTCACTGGCGGCAACGGCCTCAATACTACCGAAGGCGTGACTCAAGTCGTACGGGCTGCCGGCGACAACAATACGGCCTACAACAACGTTGATATCAACGTCACCAAGGCAAACCAAGCGCCAGCAACGCAACAGCAGGGCCAGGCACTGGCCGCAGGCACGACATTGGTCGGCGCCAATGGCGCGGGTTCAATGAGCGTTTCCTCGACCGGTACGGGTGTGCAATTCAACATCGTGGCCAACAACAACCAGGGCAATACCGTACAACGCCTGGCCCAGGGTGGCCTGATGCAGAACACGACATTGCTCGGCAGTAGCAACCAGGTCCGCAACCTCACATCCTTCAATGTCGTGCTGCGTGACAACGTGCCGTCAGCCGGATCGGTGAGCGGCAATCTGGACCAGCTCAAAGGTCTTCGCACTCTCGGATTCTGATCTACGCTCAGTCTCATCAGATGTAGTCAGAAGGGACGGCTAAAACATGCAACGATCTTCAACGTTCAGAGCTTTGGTATGTTTGAGTAGCCTGGCCCCGGCCACAATGCTATACGCAGCACCGGACCCCCAGGTCGAAATCCTAAAACAAGAACTCATGGAGTTGAAACAGCGTTACGAAGCTCAGCAGAACGCGTTGATGGTACTTGAGCAACGCGTTCGCCAAGTCGAAGAAACACCGCAGCCACCAGTTCCCAAGCGCTTGACCAAATCCCCCGCCGAACCCTCCCGGGGTAACCAGGCGGTCGCCGCTGGTGCGCCGGGCACCACCGGCAGCTCCTATGGCCAATCGCTCAAGGACGATTCGGAACCTGCGCAAAGCGTTTCCAACCTGTATGACGAAGCCAGCGGCTTCTTCGGTGGCGGCAAGTTCAGCGTCGAAACCGGCCTGACCTACACGCACTACGATACCCGCGCCTTGACGCTTAACGGCTTCCTGGCACTGGACTCGATTTTCCTCGGCAACATCAACCTCGACCGCATCAAGGCCGACAACTGGACCCTGGACCTGACTGCCCGCTACAACGTGGCACAACGTTGGCAGTTCGACATTAACGTCCCCGTGGTTTACCGCGAATCAACGTACTCCTCCGGCGGCGCTGGTGGCGCTGGTCCGGTGACGTCTGACGCCACCGTGACTCGCGACCCGACCATCGGCGATGTGAACGTTGGCGTTGCCTACAAGTTTCTGGATGAGTCGGTCAGCCTGCCCGATGCGGTCGCTACACTGCGCGTCAAGGCGCCGACCGGCAAGGACCCCTACGGCATCAAGCTGGTCAGCGACCCTACCAACGATAACCTCTCGGTCCCCGAGGATTTGCCGACCGGCAATGGTGTCTGGGCGATCACCCCGGGTATCTCGCTGGTCAAGACCTTCGACCCTGCCGTGCTGTTCGGCAGCCTGTCCTACACCTACAACGTTCAGGACTCTTTCAGCGACATCAGCCCTCAGGTCGGCTCCAAGGTGAAAGGGGACGTGAAGCTGGGCGATTCCTGGCAGATCGGCGCCGGCATTGCCTTCGCCTTGAACGAGAAGATGAGTATGTCGTTCTCGTTCACCGATCAGTTCGCCCGCAAGAGCAAGATCAGGCCGGACGGTGGTGATTGGCAGTCGATTTCCAACAGCGACTACAACTCGGCCAACTTCAACATCGGCATGACCCTGGCCGCCTCCGATAACCTGACGATCGTACCCAACCTGGCCATCGGCCTGACCGACGACTCGCCAGACTTCTCCTTCAGCCTGAAATTCCCGTACTACTTCTGATCCACCACAACAAAGCCCCGCTGCGACTTCAATCCCAGCGGGGCTTTTGTGTGTGGAACATTAAATCTGCGTCTAACGGATCTGATGTTTGTGCAACAAACGGTAAAAAGTCGGCCTGGATATCCCCAACACTTTGGCGGCAATGCTCAAGTTATCGCTGTGGCGGTTGAGTACATCGCACAAGGCCTGGCGTTCAGCGCGGGTCTTGTAGTCTTCCAGCGTGCCCATCGGCGCAGGAATGACGTGCTGGCTGATCAGCCCAAGGTCTCGCGCTTCGATCTGCCGGCCTTCGGCCAGTACCAACCCGCGACGTACTCGGTTGGCCAGCTCGCGAACATTACCCGGCCAGTCGTGCTTGCCCATGGCAATCAAGGCGTCGTCGCTGAAGCTGCGGGGGCGGCGGCCGGTTTCATGGCTGTAGAAGTGGGAAAAGTGGTTGGCCAGCATGGATAAGTCGCCATGACGCTCACGCAGCGGCGCGGTGACGACCTGCAATACGTTAAGGCGGTAGTACAAATCCTCACGGAAGGTTTTTTTCTCGACGGCCGCCTCAAGGTCGACATGAGTCGCCGCCAACACCCGCACATCCACCGGAATCGGCTGGCTGCCGCCGACATGCTCGATATGTTTCTCCTGCAGAAAGCGCAGCAGATTGGCTTGCAACTCCAGTGGCAGGTCACCGATCTCATCGAGAAACAATGTGCCGCCATTCGCCGCTTCGATCCGACCGACCTTGCGTTGATGGGCGCCGGTAAAGGCGCCCTTCTCATGACCAAACAGCTCCGACTGAATCAAGTGTTCGGGAATTGCCCCGCAATTGATCGCCACAAACGGCTTGTTGTGACGCTGGGATTGTCGATGGAGCGTGCGGGCGACCAATTCTTTACCGGTTCCGCTTTCACCACGAATCAATACCGGCGACTCGGTAGGCGCCAGCTTGCTCAGTAACTTGCGTAGCTCGCGAATCGGCTTGCTGTCGCCAAGCAGCTCGTGCTCAGGCTGATCAATATGAATCGTGCCCTGTCCGCGCAGGCGCGCCATGCCGAACGCCCGGCCCAGCGTGACTTGCACCCGGGACACGTCAAACGGCAAGGTATGGAAGTCAAAAAACCATTCGCAAACGAAATCTCCGACATTTTGCAGGCGCAGGACTTCCTGGTTGAGCACGGCGATCCACTCGGTACCGCTGCGGCTGATCAGTTCTTTGACCGCTTCCGGGCGTTCCAGATGAAAAGGTTGTAATCGCAGGAGGCCGACGTCGCACGTTCGGTCGGCGGCGTTCTCCAAGGAACAGCTGTCAACATCCCAGCCCACAGAGCGCAGACCCGGCAGCAGACGATAGCAGTCGTCGCAGGGATCTACTACTAACAGACGTCGTAACGCAGGCGTTTCGATCATGACTGTTCCTTGACGCCAAACTTTAGGAAATATTATTAAAAACAGTCGTTTGGCGGATCTGGCTGTAACATTAGCAAGAATTTGACGCACCCTTGTACCGTTTGACTATAGGAACACCGCATTATTAGTTATAAGAATGAGTTTGTTAGTTACCTAACGAGTTCAACCTTTCATTCAGCTTTCAAAAACCGCTCTGCCATTGAGTATATGAAAGAAAGTTGAAATTTCTTTTGATTGAGTGTGACCTGACCCCCGGTTGAGGGCATCAGTACAAGTAACCAGCCGAACGGTAAGCCCAACCGACGGCCTGTCACTTGATTGGGCATATAGAGAGAAGACCCCATGACTGCCCCGCTCCGTATCAACGAAGCTCTTTTGATTGCCAACCGCGCATTCCAACCTTTTCAATGCGTGGCCTGGGCCCCACAAGACGGCAATGGCGAACTCAGCCTGACCATTATCGACCGCACCAATACCCACATTGGCCGCACACAAATTCCGAGCAGTACTTATTCCGACCCCGCGCAACTTGAACACATTCTTGAAGAAGCTCGCGCCGAACTGAGCGAGGAAGGTTACACCCTGCAATCGTGGTCGATGCCACACTAAGGACGTTGGCGGATGACTTAAGTTGTCCGCCTCTTCTCCTTTCTTTTAGCGAACTACGTCGGTCGTCACGCCCCCCCCATTCCAACTTGCCCGCCACGAATTACTTGGCAGGCTTGTCAGTGGTTCGAAAAGTCACTGTTCTGGCACAAAGCGACCCTCCACCTGTGAGTTGTGACAGTTGTGCAATCGAGCGTTCAGGGATTGAATGTTCTGCACACGCAGTTGCCCTCCCGGTTCCCGGGTTTCGGTCAGCTCGCAAGGAGATGCGCGCATGCCCACCCTGACTGCTTTTGCCCGACCTGCCGCGCAGCGCACGGCCGGCCTCCTCGATAAAAGCTTCGCCTCCAACGGCAAAACCCAGGTGTATTTCGCCGGCAGTACGTCGAGCATCGCCAACGGCGTGGCGATCGACTCGAGCGGTCGCGTACTGGTAGCGGCGAAAGTCGGCACTCGAAGCGGCCATTGCTTTGGCCTGGCTCGCTTGCTTGAAGACGGTTCGGCAGACCTGGCATTCGGCACTCATGGCAGCGTCATCGGGCAATTTCAGCGCGGTCATGAGGCCATGGCGGGAAAAGTCCTTGTATTGGGCGACGGGAACATCCTGGTCGCCGGCCTGCACTATGAAGACGCTCATCGGACGCTGCCGGCCTTGGCGATGTTCGACGCGCAAGGTCACCCGGTCAGGGACTTTGGCGACAATGGATGCTGTGTCATACGCCTGCCGGGGAATCTGTCCCAGGGCGTGCGCGACGCCTGGCTCCCTCCCGGCGTACCGGGGGCTGAAGCCTGCGACGTCCAGGTACAGGCTGACGGCCGAATCCTGCTGCTGGCCAATCACCCTTTCGAACTGGCCGATCACGTCGGCCTGCTGATTCGCCTGACCGACGCTGGCGAACTCGATACCTCCTTCAACGGCCGCGGCTTTGTCATGGTCAGGCATTTGCTGATGAACACCTGGCTCAGCAGCCTGCTGTTGCAGCGGGACGGCCGGATCATGGTCGGCGGATCGATCAATTTCCCTGAAGAAGGTTTGCTGGCGCGCTACCTGCCCGACGGCAGTCTGGATGATCACTTCGCCGTGGATGGTTTCATGACTTTCAGTGTTGAGGGGCACAGCGCTCAGGTCAGCCAGATCGTCCAGCAGGAAAATGGTGATTTGCATTGTTTTGGCAGCAGCCGCGACCCGATGCATTGCCTGGCGCTGACACTGCACAGCAACGGTCGCCCGGACGTTCATTGCAACGGTGGCCAGCCACACCTGCTGAAAATCGGACCCAGTGGCTGCCAGTGGAACGCCGCCCAACTCCAGCCGGACGGCCGTGTACTGGCGGTTGGCGCCACGATTGGCGGAGTCGAAGCCGACTTTCTTCTGGCTCGGTACTTGCCGGGCGGGCAACTCGACCCTGGTTTTGCCGAGGGCACTTGTTGGGTTCGCACCCGTCTGGGGCGCAGCCTGGACACCGCCACATCAGTGGCCGTTCAGCCGAATGGAGGCATCGTCGTAGGCGGTTATTCGCTGGACGGCAACTACCGGGCGGTTGTGGTGCGCTATCTCGGCTAAGCCAACGACTTTCCCCCCACTTGATCTTCCCGTCGGCTTACGGCAAGTTGCGCGCTTCTTAATACAAGGAGTAGCCGATGTCCGGTTCAATGGCCCAGGCCTTCGCGCACAACTTTCTAGGCCACTCGCCTCGCTGGTACAAGGCGAGCATTGTCGGTTTCCTGATTCTCAACGCCCTGGTGTTGTGGACCGTCGGTCCGGTAGCGGCCGGTTGGCTCCTGGTGCTGGAGTTCATCTTCACCCTGGCCATGGCGCTCAAATGTTATCCGCTGATGCCGGGCGGGTTGCTGCTGATTGAAGCGCTGCTGCTGAAAATGACCACGCCCCAGGCGCTCTATGACGAACTGATACACAACTTTCCGGTGATCCTGCTGCTGATGTTCATGGTGGCAGGCATCTACTTCATGAAAGACCTGCTGCTGTTTCTGTTCTCGCGCCTGTTGCTGGGGGTTCGTTCCAAGGCCCTGCTGGCCTTGATGTTCTGCTTTCTCTCGGCGTTTCTGTCGGCGTTCCTCGACGCCCTGACGGTGACGGCGGTGATCATCAGTGCCGCCGTGGGGTTTTACTCGGTGTATCACCGCGTCGCCTCGGGCAATGATCCGCGTCAGGACAGTGAGTTCAGCGATGACCAGCACCTGCCCAAATTGCACCACGACGACCTCGATCAGTTCCGTGCTTTCCTGCGTAGCCTGCTGATGCACGGCGCCGTGGGCACGGCATTGGGTGGCGTCTGTACGCTGGTCGGCGAGCCGCAGAACCTGTTGATCGGCCATGAAATGGGCTGGCACTTCGCCGAGTTTTTCCTGAAGGTCGCCCCGGTGTCGCTGCCCGTGCTGGCAGCGGGCCTGGTGACGTGCGTGCTGTTGGAGAAATTACGCTGGTTCGGTTATGGCACGCTGCTGCCGGACAACGTGCGCATCGTGCTGGCCAACTATGCGGCCGAAGACAATGCCGAACGCACTTCACGCCAGCGCGCAGCCTTGCTGGTGCAAGGCGCGGCGGCGCTGATCCTGATTGCCGGGCTGGCGTTTCATATCGCCGAGGTCGGCCTGATCGGCTTGATGGTGATCGTGTTGATCACCGCCTTCACCGGCATCACCGACGAGCACCGCATCGGTAACGCGTTCAAGGACGCGATGCCGTTCACGGCCCTGTTGGTGGTGTTCTTCGCGGTGGTTGCGGTTATCCACGATCAGCAGCTGTTCACGCCGCTGATCCAGTGGGTGCTGGCGCTGCCGGCCGATCAACAGCCGGGCATGTTGTTCATTGCCAACGGCTTGCTGTCGGCCATCAGCGACAACGTGTTTGTGGCGACCATTTACATCACCGAAGTGAAACAGGCGTTCATCTCCGGCCACATGAGCCGCGAGCATTTTGAAACGCTGGCCATTGCGATCAATACCGGCACCAACCTGCCGAGCGTGGCGACACCCAATGGCCAGGCGGCGTTTCTGTTTTTGCTGACGTCGGCGATTGCGCCGCTGATTCGCCTGTCGTATGGGCGGATGGTGTGGATGGCGGTGCCGTACACGGTGGTGATGGGTGTGCTGGGTTGGTACGCCGTGAGTTTCTGGCTTTGAGTTAGCAGGTTTGACGCCTTCGCGGGCAAGCCTCGCTCCCACAGGTCAGTGTAGGAGCGAGGCTTGCC
>NZ_JASCOM010000068.1:0-26384 GCF_029959925.1 Pseudomonas sp. PS02303 | reverse complement strand
GGCAAGCCTCGCTCCTACAGATCAACGCGGCTTCCCGTAGGAGCGAGGCTTGCCCGCGAAGAACGATAACGCGGTGTCGCGTCAGGCGCGGGCCGTGCGCCAGGCGTCGATGAGTTCGACGAAGGTGCCCTGCACCTGAGCAATCAGCGCCTCATCATCGATTTCACCGGCCAGCCACGCGCGGCTCGGTTCCTGGAAGATCGTCCTCCCGACCGCGAACCCGCGACAGGTCTGGCTCTGGCTCGCTTGCTGAAACCCTTCGGCCAGTGCCGCCGCCGGCGCATTCAGCCCCAGCAACACCACGCCCCGGCAATACGGATCTCGCTCCTGAATCAACTCATCAAGCTGCTTCCACTCCTCGGCACTCTGCGCTTCGATCTTCCACCACGCCGGGTAAATCCCCAGGTTGTAGAGGCGTTTAAGCGCGCGATACAGCACGTCCGGATGGGTCGACGGATGATCCTTGGGCGGGATGATTTCCAGCAGCAGTTCATGACCGCTGACCTGGGACGCCTGATACAAACCCTTGATCTGCGCTTCCTGTTCCAGGCGCAGCAACGGCTCATCATCAGGATGAAATTGCACCAGGCACTTGATGATCTGCTCTTGCGGCCAGGCAATCAGGTTGCTGCCGATCGAGCGCCCATGTTCGAAGGCCAACGGCCGCGAGCCCTGCACTTCCACCGGCCGCGCCACCCACCAGCCACGACCGGTGGCGGCGTTCAGCGAGTCCTGGCCGAAACGCTGATCAGCCAGCAAGCCGACATCCGCTTCGATCCCTTGCTCACGCAAATCCGTTTCGACCCGCTCCACGGCTTTGATAAAGAGTTGCTTGAGTTCGCAGATGGCGTTGAGGTCGCGACCGCCCTTGTGCGCCAGCTCCACCAGTTGCCCACGGTGATCAAAGGCAAAAATGAACAGCTGCCTCCACTGTTTGCGCGGCACGCTGACCTGATGCAGACGCTGCAGCACTTCGTCCTGATCCGGCCGGGTGATCGGCACCGGGCTGTTGAACAGGTAATCGAGTTCGGCGCGGGTCGGCATCGCCGGGGCGCAGGCATGACGCGACACCACCAACCCGCCGCAAGCATTGGCCAACTGGCAGCAGCGCTCATCGCTGGCATCCTCCAGCCAACCGCTGAGGAAACCCGACATAAAGGCATCGCCGGCCCCCAACACGTTGAGCACTTCCACCCGGACGCCGGGGTAAATCGCCCCGTCTTCAAGCCGCACCGGAATCACTCCGTGAATCACCGTGCAACCCTGCGGCCCGAGCTTGACCACCAGCGTCGCGTCGCTCAAACGCCGAACATTGCGCAACGCCGTGAGCAAATCCTCGGAACCGCCCGCAATCAGAAACTCTTCTTCAGTGCCGACAATCAGGTCAAAACGCGGCAGGATTTTCTGCACATGCTGGCTGACGTTCTGATCGGCAACAAACCGGGTTTCCCCGTCCGCCTTGCCCGCCAGCCCCCACAGCACCGGGCGATAATCGATATCGAGCACCCGTTTGACGTTGTGCTTCTCGGCGTAATCCAGCGCCTGGATGCTCGCCTTATAGACGCCGTCGGTGGAGAAATGGGTGCCGGTGATCAGCAAGGCTTTGCTGGAGGCAATAAAGGCTTCGCTGATGTCCTCGGCCCGCAGCGCCATGTCGGCGCAGTTTTCGCGGTAGAAGACTAAAGGAAAGGTTTCACGGTCCTTGAGACCGAGCAGGACCATTGCGGTCAGGCGTTCCGGATCGACCTTGACGCCGCTGACGTCACAGCCTTCACGCGCCAGGGATTCCAGGAGGAACCGCCCCATGTGGTCGTCCCCTACCCGGCTCAACATCGCCGATTTCAGGCCCAGTCGAGCGGTGCCGAACGCAATGTTGGCGGACGATCCCCCAAGGTATTTGGCGAAGCTTGAAACATCTTCCAGCCGCGCCCCGACTTGCTGCGCATAGAGGTCGACGCCAAGGCGCCCCAGGCAAATCAGATCCAATTGACGCCCACTGGCAAAACGAGTCTGGCCCATGCTGGCTCCTGTTATTTTTATCAGCCTGCGTTCGGGGCGATGGAGGCGCCGAACGCTCTTGGTGGGATGCAGACTAAAACGACCGGGACCGAACAATCAATAATTATTCCAAATAATTTTTACGTGGAATATTTTTTCCAATAAACTTTTACAAAAGCATTCCAGACACAGTGCATCGTTTCAGCAAACCGCACGCCGGCCGCAAGCTCAAGATTTTATTCCGGCCTACCCTGTAGACTGCGCACAGCCAACCTATTGTCAGGGGCCGACACACCAGTCAGCCCTATAAGAACAAGCCAGAAGGATTCCCTATGTCCCGCACCGATCAGCCGGCTACGACCGAGAGCACGCCCGACAGCGATCTCGCCAGCCCCCCGATCAATGCCGAGCGTCTGTTGCAGCTGATCACCAACGAATACGAAAGCCTGCCGCGCCAGCTCAAACGCATCGCCAGCTACATGAGCCAGCAAAGCGACCGGATCATGGTCGACCGCATCAGCGACATTGCCCGCGAGTGCGAAGTGCACCCGTCGGCCATCGTGCGGTTCTCCCAGCGCTTCGGGTTCAGCGGTTTCAGCGAAATGCAGGCCCTGTTCCGCGAGGCGTACACGCACAAGACCACGCCGGTTCAGAACTACCAGCAGCGCATCCGCAGCATGATCGCCAACAAATCGCAGAAAGCCAGCGGCGGCGACCTCGCCCGCGAGTGCATCGACGCGACTCTGTCGGGCATCGAACGGCTGGGGCTTGAACTCGATGACCAGGCCTTCGACAAAGCCGTGGACCTGGTGGTCAACGCCGACAACATCTACGTGGTCGGCGTGCGCCGCTCGTTCGCCGTCGCGGATTACCTGGTCTACAACCTGCAACACACCAACAAGCGCATCCATCTGGTCTCCGGCCTCGGCGGCAGCTACCGCGAGCAGATGCGCAGCGTGCGCGCCAATGACCTGGTCATCGCCATCAGCTTCACGCCCTACGGCAAGGAAACCCAGCACTGCCTGCGCATCGCCCAGCACAACCAGGCGAAAACCCTGATCATCACCGACAGCAACCTCTCGCCCCTGGCCAAACGCGCCAACACCGTGCTGCTGGTCAACGAAGGCAGCTCGTTCGCCTTCCGCTCGTTGAGCGCGACGTTGTGCCTGTGTCAGGCGCTGTTCATCGCCGTGGCCTATCGACTGGAATTGAAGGTCGACGAGATACACGAGCAAGTCGGTTTCGAAGATTAACCAAGGCCGTTTGCAGGTCGCCGAACTTCAACTAAGGTAGTCCATCCCGACATGGACACCTGAAGGAGCGGCTCAATGAAACTGATCGGCATGCTGGATTCGCCCTACGTGCGGCGCGTGGCTATTTCCGCCAGACACCTGGGCATCGACCTGGAGCACGAATCGGTTTCGGTGTTCCGCCATTTCGAGCACTTCCAGCAGATCAACCCCGTGGTCAAAGCGCCGACCCTGGTGCTGGACGACGGCGAAGTGTTGATCGACTCGACCCTGATCATCGACTACCTCGAAGCCCTCGCCGGCCCTGGCAAAAGCCTGATGCCCGGCGACCTCACGCAACGGCTGCGCGCATGGCGCCTGATCGGGCTCGGGTTGGCGGCGTGCGAAAAGTCCGTTCAGCTTTACTACGAACGCAACCTGCGCCCCGCCGAAATTCAATACCAGCCTTGGGTTGAGCGCGTCGAAGGGCAACTCGCCGCAGCCTATTCAACGCTTGAACGCGAACTGGAAAAACAGCCACTGGCAAACGGCGCCTTGATCGGGCAAGACGGCATCACCCTCGCCGTCGCCTGGAGCTTCACCAACCTGGTGACACCGGACCAAGTCGACGCCTCACGCTTCCCGCGCATCGCCGAATTCACCGCGCAGGCGGAAAAGCTTGAGGCCTTCATCAGTACCCCGATAACCTGACCGGCCCCCTCGAACGGACCCGACCATGACCGCCGCCGAACAACCTGCCCCGGCGCTGCACGACGGGTCCGCTAGGCACTTTCTGCGACTGGCGACGAGTACGCGGGATAATCGATGTAGCCATGCGCTCCCCCGCCGTAGTAAGCCTCCCTTCCCGCTTCGGCCAGTGGCCAGCCATGGCGCAAGCGATTGACCAGATCGGGGTTGGCTATAAACGGCCGGCCAAACACCACCAGGTCGCTTAATCCTTCTTCGATGGCCTGCTGCGCGGTTTCAAGGGTGAACCCGCCCGACACCATCAAGGTGCCGTCGTAGGCTGCGCGGAAGTCTTTTTGAAAGTCCACCGTGCCGAGATGGCTCGCATGCATGTAGGCAATCTGGCGTTGCGACAGTGCTCCGGCCAGAGCGAGCCAGGTGGCCTCTTCGCCATCGAACGGGTGCAGGTCCGCCAAGTGGGCAAAAGGCGACACGCGCACACCCACCTTCGCACTGCCGATCTGCGCACTCACCGCATCGACCGTCTCAAGCAGCAATCGCAGGCGATTCGCGATCGGTGCACCACCGTAGCGGTCTTCACGTGTGTTGAAGCCGCCGTTGATGAACTGTTCAAACAGATAGCCGTTGCCGGCGTGAATTTCGACGCCGTCAAAACCTGCCGACAGGGCATTGGCCGAGGCCAGGCGAAAGTCTGCAATGACCTGCCGAATCCCCTCGGCATCCAACGCCACGGGCGCACTCACCGCAACTTGCGCAGGCTTGCCGTCGCTGTCGTAAGCATGCACCAACGTTTGACTGGCGGGCATGGCCACAGGCGCGACAGGCGAGCGTCCGTCCAACAGCGAAGAGTGCGAGACGCGCCCCACATGCCAGAGCTGGAGGAACATGCGTCCCCCGGCTTGATGAACCGCATCAGTCACGCGCTTCCAGCCTTCAATTTGCGCTGCGCTGTGGATCCCCGGGGTATACAGGTAGCCACGTCCCTGCGGAGAAACCTGCGCGCTTTCACTGATGATCAGGCCGGCTCCCGCGCGCTGGGCGTAGTAGGTCGCCATGTCTTCAGACGGCACGGTGCCCTCGACGCGAGCGCGTGTCATCGGCGCCATGACGATGCGATTGGGCAGCACCTGACCCGCGAGGTCATAAGAGTCGAAAAGTGATGACATGAGTGATTTCTCCGCGTGATCTCAGGCATGTGACGGGAAGTACGGCAGAACGTACTCGCCGAGTTCGTCGAGTATTTCGCCATAGGGTTGACGGCTGACCTTGGGGTTGAGCGCGATGTGCGAAACACCGGCAGATTGCGCGTGCTCCAGGTAATTGCGCAGGCCGTTGCGCCCTGCCCGGAAGCCACCCTGGATGCGCTGGAATGGCTGATCCGGGTTGTCGCTGAGGTCGAAATAGCCGCCCAGGCCCAACGGTTTGAAAGCGTTGCGGTTCTCCGCCTCCTGCACGGCGGCGTGCCAGCTCTCGCCCAACGCTGCCAACCGCTCCGGGCTTTGGACGCCGGCAAGATAGCCATCAAGGTGCTGAGCCAACCATTCAACGCTCTGTTGCGCCTGGCCGACAGCAATGGACGGGACGCGGCCATACGGCGCTTTCGGCACCAGGTCCAGGTTTCCGTGTGAGCCACCGAATCGCTCGGAGCGGAAACGCGGAAAGCTCTGCTCGATCAGGGTTCGAAACACCGAAAAGGCATCACGGTAACGATCGCCACGGGATTCATAATCGATGCCCAGCATCGGGTAATCACTGTATCGATCACCCGAGGACAGCCCCAACACCAGTCGACCTTCACTGAGTTGATCGAGGGATGTCGCTTGCTTGGCCAGATACATCGGATCACGGGTCGGCAGCACAATACCCGTGGTGCCCAGGACAATGCTGCGGGTGGCGGCGGCCAGGTAACCGATGTAGACCAGCGGCTCAAAGATCTGCGCCACATCGCCATAATCCGGGTCGTAGAAAGGTATGTCGCGCATCCATAAGGCACCAAAGCCAAGCGCTTCGGCGCGTTGCGCCATCTCCACGTGATCACGCATGGTCGGCGCCGGTCTGCCCGGGTGGGTTTCGAGGGGCAAAATCAGGCCAATCGTGAGCGCCTGCGGTTTAAACAAGCGTTGAAACCCGGGATGGCGCTCAAGCGAAGGATGGGCGGTCGGTAAAGTCGCAGGTTGAGCTGGCGGCGAGAAGTGGGTGGCGGTAGTCATGATGGCAGTCCCGTGAGTGACGATGACTGACATATTTATTGATTCCCCAGGCTGGATAAACAGCAGTTCGCGCCCCTTACACGGTCCGCTGAGTCCCCAATATCGCTATCTTTCCCACGGCACGCCTGTTTCCCAACGCTCGATCAACAGGTCAATAAACCTGCGAACGCGGGGGGACAGGTGACGCTTGCTGGTGTAGACGACTCTGATGGGATCAGGAGGTGCGCGATAGGGTTTCAACACCTCCACTAACGTGCCATCGCGCAGGTCGTTACCCGTAATGTAGGTCGGCAGATGAATCAGGCCGATGCCTGCCAGCGCCGCTTCTCGCGTGGCTTCTGAACTGTCGATGTTCAGTCGCCCCGGCTGTTCGTACAGATGAAGGCCGGCAGGTGTCTGGTAACGCCAGACGGTCGGCCGCTCGCCACTGAATAAAGCGATGGTGTCATGCCCGACAAGGTCAGCGGGCGTTTGCGGCACGCCGCGTTGGGCCAGATAAGCAGGCGATGCACACGTCGCGAATTGCTGCCAAGCCACGGTACGGGTGAATAATTGGGAGTCATCTTTGGGCATGCCAATTCGTATGGCGATGTCGATGCCCTCCTCGATCAGATCAACAAAGCGATCGGTAAACCAGACATCCGCCCGCAGTTCAGGCCACTGCTTCAGATAAGCATCCAGGATCGGCAGAATGTGGCGCTGACCAAAGGACAGCGGTGCCGTGAGCTTAAAGGTCCCGGTGGGTCGCCCACGACGCAAGGCCATGGTCGCTTCCACTTCATCCAGGTCTTCGAGAATCTGACGCCAGCGCTCATAGGCGACCTGCCCCTCGTCAGTCAGACTCAGTTTGCGCGTCGTGCGATTGAGGAGCCGTGCGCCCATCCGGCTTTCCAGGCGAACTATGCTTTTCCCCACCGCCGACCGGGTCAGGCCAAGAGAAGCCGCCGCAGCGGTAAAGCTTCCAGCCTTTACGGCGCAGACAAATGCAGCGATGTCACCCAATCGGTTGGCTTCCATGGTCAGCTCTACTCCAGGACTTGCATAGAGTGTATGCGGAGCATGAGGCCCATAAAATTTCCTGTTCATTTATCAATAGGACCGGATCATGATCCTCAAGCGCGCTGGCTCGCAACCCTCGATAAAAGGCCCTGAAGCGTACTTCACGGGCACCGTCCGTATGGACCCACTCAACTCCCCTCCTGAACCGGCCCGAGCGTCCATCGTCAGCGTCAGCGAACGTCGATCCCCCGGGGAATGATTTGACCCGTGAGCCCGCCACTATCACGGAATTCGCCGCGCAGACAGAAAAGCTTGAGGCTTTCATCAGTACCCCGATAACCTGACCGGCCCCCTCGAACGGACCCGACCATGACCGCCGCCGAACAACCTGCCCCGGCCCTGAAGGAAATCTTCAACGCCGAACGCCTCAAACACATCGCCACCGAAATGACGGCGGTCTACCCGGCCTTCAACGCCAAAGGCTTCCTGAAAATGGCCAACGACGGCCTCGCCGACCTGTCGATCATGCAACGCATGGCCCGCGTCAGCGAATGCCTGCACGCCGTGCTGCCGCTGGACTACGACGAATCTCTCGAAGTGCTACGCGCCCTCGCCCCCCGCCTCAACAGCGGCTTCGTCAGCATCTCGCTGCCGCATTACGTGGCGATGTATGGCACGCATGACTTCGAGCAATCGATGGACGCGCTCAAATACTTCACCGCATTTGGTTCGGCAGAATTTGCGATCCGGTATTTTCTGCGCAGCGATCTGCAACGGTCGTTGGCGCTGATGCAGGCATGGTCTCGGGATGAGAACGAGCACGTGCGGCGCCTGGCCAGCGAAGGCAGTCGGCCGCGTTTGCCATGGTCGTTTCGGTTGGAACAGATTCAGAGTGATCCGACATTGGCGGCGGCGATTCTCGACAACCTCAAGGCAGATGACAGCCTTTACGTGCGCAAGTCGGTGGCCAATCACCTGAATGACATTACCAAGGACCATCCGGAGTGGGTGTTGGACTTGATTGAGGGGTGGTCGCTGGAGAACAAGCACACGGCGTGGATTGCCAAGCATGCGTTGCGCAGTTTGATCAAACAGGGGAATCAGCGGGCGTTGGCGATTATTGGGGCGAGTGGTAAGGCTGAGGTTGAGATTATTGGGGTGAAGGTGGAGCCGGCAGTGATTCGGTTGGGGGAGAAGATTACGTTGTCGTTTGCGGTGAAATCCACGGTGGCGGAGAGTCAGCGGTTGGTGATTGATTATGCGATTGATTATGTGAAGGCCAATGGCAGCACTTCGGCGAAGGTGTTCAAGCTGAAGGCGTTGACGTTGGCTGGTGGGGCGACTGAGCGGGTTAGTCGTGGGCAGCAGATAAAGGAGCTGACTACTCGGAAGCACTATGTGGGGAAACATGCAGTACACATTCTGGTGAACGGCGAACGCCTCGCCAGCACCTCCTTCGAAATCCTAGCCTAACTTTTTTGTAGCAGCTGCCGAGCAGCGCGAGGCTGCGTTCGGCTGCGAAGCAGTCGTGAAATCAGGCAACGGGTTCTTTCAGGCAAACCGCGTTTACTGGCTTGCGAAGACCACGTCCTCAAACGCATCCTCGCCCTGCTCGTCAGCCGCTACACATGCAAGCTCTGATTGCATGTTAAGTAAATCCACCCCGCTATCTCCAGCCCCATCTTGCCAGCACATCAAAAATGGCAGCATCGCCGGATGGTCGCGCCTTATTTTGTCTTTTTCGTGGGCGTACATCTGGTGTGAACAGCGAGCTGCCCCTGCCCGACTTCTTCCTTGAGCTGTTCAGCTGCGTACTGACATGCCTCCAGATTCTCGTACTCAGCATGATCAATCGATGCAACGGGCGACGCGCCGCTAAGAACGACCCAGAGAATGTACTTCATGATGCCTCCGATGCTATTAGAAGTGAGGGAGTCTACCTGTGGATTGATGGCCATGGCATGGGGGGCATTAACTAGGCAAAGGTGGTGCCGGGAGTTGAGAAGCTAAAACGGGAATTAGTGTGTTTTTCGGTCCTTTTTGGAAAATACATCCATCCCTTTTTTCCGCTGTCGTGGTCGGCAGATCAAGGAGCTCACTACGTGCAAGCACTATGTGGGCAAACATGCAGCGCACATTCTGGTGAATACCTTGCTGGCACCTCATTCGAAATCCTCGCCTGAGACACGCCGTTCTTCTGTAGGAGCGAGGCTTGCTCGCGATGGCGTCAGGCTTGAACTGCCGCGTTATCGCAAAAAATTGCTCTTTGTGTCGTTCGTTTGGGGGCGATTTCAGCTTCGTGACAGGCAGCATTCGGTCGAGGCTGTGTAAAAACGTTTTTCAGTGCGATTGGAGCCCAGTGTTGGACTGAAAATCGCGTTTCTACGCAAAATCCAGATCGGCTGAGCAGCCGATAATTCTCAGATTTCGCATAGACGCGCAAACTTCAATTTTGACGAAGCGTTTTTACACACTCCGGGCCAAAAGCGGCCCTCCACTTTAAAGTCTGAAGCGCATGAAAGAAGCCTTACTTTAACTGGCCTCCACAAATGTGAGAAAGCCACCTTGCGGCCCAGCCGCAAGGTGTGCTCTTGCTGTTTAGTGGCAGTGGTAGTCGTTCGTTTTATGGTTGCGATGGCAACCTTTTGAATCAGTACCGCCACTGTGCGCGAAGACAGCAACGGACGTAATCGAAAGTAAAGCGGCGATCAAAATGGCGGACAGTTTCATCAGGGCTTGCTCCATGCTCATGTTTTTTTATCCGTGAGATATCTCACGCTTCGCAGCGTATGGCTAATTGCCTTCATTGAGCAAGCGACTTCCTAACTGCCTTCCCAACATTAGATGAACGGCTGAGCGCCTACTTCTTGAGCTACCACTGGCTCTGGTTTAGGGTGGCCCCCACATCCCCCTAGAGGGATATAAAATCCCCTACAAACGGGAAACTCGTCGCTTTCATGCGGCGGTGGCGAAAAAGGCACAACCTCCGAGAGTACCGAGCACGGCCATTCGCACGAGTAACACTCCGAAATAAACAAGGCTGCGATTGCGGCCTTGTTTATTTCTACGTGACGACACTGTCCTCTGAGCCAGCGATTGAGCGACTCAAAATGAATGTCGGCTTTGGGCCCAGAGTGTGTAAAAACGCTTCGCCAAAATTGCAGTTTGCGCGTCTACGTTAAATCTGAAATTTATCGGCACGTCAGCAGATGTGGATTTTATGTAGAAGCGCGATTTCCAGTCCGATTTTGAGTACCTGTCGCGCTGAAATACGTTTTTACACAGCCTCGATCGATTACTGCCCTTCGCCACAGACGGTAATCGGCCATAAGCCGACGGTGGATGTACTGTATACGCCTGGCGGTGCGTCGGGATATCGTCGTCTGTCCCTTATTCCCACCAATAAAGGAAAAATCGCAATGGCTTTGACTTCGGTAGCACCTTATACCTTCAATCCTAACGAATTATTAACTCTAGGAATTGCTGCCTATGCAGCCGTGGTTTCCACTTTCGTTCTAGGTTGGGACGCATACAAGTGGCTGGCTTCTGGAGCAAAAATCGATTTAACCGCGTCCGCTGGAATGAAGATCATTGGTGGCCCAATTACAGATTTAAAAACCTACATCTCCATAACAGCATGGAATGTCGGAGACCAACCTACCACCATCACAAATTTGGGAGGTATGTACTTTGAAACTTGGTGGCGGGCATACGTAATTCGGCGGAAACCCTCCGAGACTTTCATCATCAATCAACCATCGCAATCCCAACGCATCCCATATCGCTTTGAGGTCGGAGATCAATGGATTGGCTTAGCCGATCAGACTGATGACATCGTGAAGAAGGCGAGGGACGGATATTTGTTTCTTATCCTCTACACAGCTAAAGGTGGGCGTGGTCATAGAGTTCGCGCGAAAGTTCGAGATAGGAAAACTGCTGAATGATAGATTCGGATTCCACGTACAGCACGCAAAAAACCGTTTTCACCAGTCAATGATCAGGCGGTTTTGGTCGACTGGCTTTGTCAACAGAGTCGACCGACTTCTCCCGATCACAAAGGGCTGTACTCGGCCAGAAGTGGATGTTCAACTACGTCCGCTTACGACCTTGGATTCAACGGGTCGACGAAAGACGACCAATCGTAACCAACGCACAATAAGTTCCAAGCTGTATTAGGTATTGCATTGTCTGCCATGCTCCGAACTTCCATGTGCAGACACCTTGTAGGGCGGGCTCGACCGCAAACGCGGAGTGTTCGACAGTTATCGCTAAAATTCGCAGATTCATAGCCGTGCTATCACCCCACCTAATGGAGTCGCTATGCCATATTTTCCCGACCCAGACGTGTGTCAAGACGTAAAGATCTTCCGCTACATGGACTTGTCCAAGTTCCTATCGTTAATCCATCAAAAGTATCTGTTCTTTGCAAAAGCGAGTTCTTACGAGGACAGCCTGGAGGGTATGCCCACCGATCTCGACAGTTTCATGGGGGCCGGCATGGCGGAGATGCTCGACCACGTTATCAATGGCATCTGGCCAGCTGTTGTCCCGAATAAAGATCAAGATCAGGCTGCGCTGGAAAAACAAGCCGCTATGATGGTCGCTAAAGTACAGTTTGAAGACCGCGCGGTGAGTACGATACTTGGGCCTGTGCGCGCGGAGGATTATCCGAGTCATTCGGCCATCTTTGCGGCTGTGTCAAACTGGGTGGATGTCAGTTGCTGGCATACGGACGTGAGCAACGTCGAAAGTATGGCTATGTGGAAGATCTATGGGGCGGGTACCGCTGCTGTCTGTATTGAATCAACTCTACAGGCAGTGATCGAAGCCATGACGATACCCGACAATGTGGCAATGCACGCAGGTGTCGTCAGCTATTTGGATTACCAAAACGACTACGTGGGCCCTAATGATCCGCTGAGTATCTATTTTCAGAAAAGCCGATTCTATGACTTTGAAAAGGAACTCAGAATTGTTATGCATCCCTCTATCCATATGGACCCCCGCACCCCGCGCGCTGAGCCGGGCCGCAAGATAGCGGTAGACCCCAAGAAACTGATCAAATCAATACTTGTTTCCCCGGCGTCCAGTGAGTGGTTTCATGAACTGATCGAGTTGGTCTTAAAAGAGGCGGGGTTTGATATCGTGGTCACGAAATCAAAAATTCCGATCCGGAGAAGCTAGCTCACCTAAGCTCGGGTCACCACGGGGCGTTGGCTGGACGCGTTTGGCCAATAGGGCTCCTGGATCAACGTCTGCTTCTGGCCGATTACTGCCCTTGACCTTTGCAATCAAATGCAGCTTTTTCTTCATCCACAGCGAATTCTCGCTTCATGCGCTGACCAGTTCATGCGAGCGCTGATCGCCTGATCATTGCATACGCCCATCACCACGGATTTCTATTCGAGGATCTGTTCTGATAGGTTACGACGCTCACACGAATTTGACAGGAGGTCATAGTGGCTAAGCCAGCGGCGCGTAAGAGTGATCCATACAGTTGCCCCTTGCCGGGGCACGGTACTAATCCCATTGCGACAGGCTCTCCCGACGTGTTTTTCGATGGCCTTTCCGCAGCACGTCAAGGCGACACCTGCACGTGCGGCAGTGCGCTTTCATCAGGGCTGTCTTCGACTGTGTTCATCAACGGCAAGAATGCCGCAACCATCGACAGTGGTGGCACCCATGGCGGCGTTGTAGTTGGCGGGTCGGGGACGGTGATAATCGGCAGTACCCATACACCCTGCGAGTTTGTTCCTCCCTCGCTGTTGGCGGGTTACGCGAGCTGGATTGGCTTCAGAATCCCCGCTGAAGAAAGCTATGAGGGCTTATCGTGCACCGCGCACTTTGAAGATGGCTCATCGCTTCCCGGTGTATTCGATAAGGACAACGCTGTTAAATTTTCGAATCCATCGGGCAAGACGTGCGTGATGCTCAAGTTTGAAGAGCAAGCATCCGCAGAGGCCCCCTCTCTTACCGAGAGCCTATTGAACACAATTCTAGGATAAGGACCATCCTATGACAGAGCCGTACATTGTCACTGGCAGCTATGTTGTTCAGCGTGAGCACGCCTTGCAAGACTCTCCTCTCGACAGGGCGTTAGAGCTGATGGAAGGCACTGCCCTGAGGTTTTCGCTGGATGCCATCTCTGATGAAAAAGTCAGGGCAAGCTACACCAGGAACATCAATCGCATGTCTCAGCAAACTCGGGATGACGTGAAAGCTGGGAAGATTACCGCGCAAGAAGGTGTGAAGTTCAGTCATGAGATGCGAAACAAAATCATGATGGAACATCGCAAATTCACCTCGGCGCAGGGTTTGGCTATCGTCCAAAGGAAGAAAAAGGACGGAAAGGGTCTCATAACACTCCTGAATATGTACGCTGAAAGCCTATTCCAAAAAGGTTACGACAGCCTTTCAGAAGTAGAAAAGAATAAGGTCCACTACGCCATTCTGGAATCCTCGGGACGTGATAATGCCAAATTCACGACCGGCACCAAAAAAATGCTGATCATGGGCAAGCTCGGCGTTCTGGTGACCGCCGCTCTGGCGACCTATCAAATATTGGATGCTGAAAACAAACCTAAAGAGGCGGCGCGCCAAGGCATCATTGTTGGTGCGGGAGCGTTGGGCGGTATCCTCGCTGGGATGGGCGTCAGCACGTTTTGCGGCCCTGCCATGCCCATTTGCGCGATTGCGATAGTCTTGGCTGGAACAGTCGCTGGCGGTTTCGCGGGCGAAGCGGTTGCGAGCTCACTGGATGAAGAACTGGAGGAGTTTTCGCATTGGGACATCTTCTGACTGAGCCACAACTGACAAAGGTCAGAGCCGCACTCTCCGAGCCATTCAACGATTTTCCAGTCGAGTATGACTTTGTAGCGCAGAAGGTCAGAGGTGTTGACCCTGACGTTCTGTACGAAATCCTCTATTCAGAAGTCGCACCGGTGTGTTTCACCAATCTAGTGGCCGCCGTACCACCGGTATGGACGGGCTTCGACCCCGACATACTCAGGGAATCGATAGAGACAAGGCTGGCAGCAAGAGAACGTAATTGGTTCCGCAGGCAGTTCGATAAAGTGCTGGTCCGCTGGTTGAAATATAACTACGCCTATATCTGGAAGGAGATCTCAAGCAGGCTTTGAACCGGAATGCACTAGGGTCAAGAGACTTGCTGAACGTTATAAAAAACCCGCTGACCATTTGTGGCTGCTTTCCATTCAGAAAGTCAGGCAGCTTTTGGCCGGTGCGTTAGGCGGCGCACTGCTGGATGGGGCATCAGTGCATTGTGGCGCCCTGGAGCCCCGATCTGCGCAATTGGGGAGGTCTTGATGGGATCGGTCGTCGGTGGCGTCGCGGGCGGAGTGGTCGCGGAATCGCTGGATGAGGAACTGGAGGAATTTTCGCATTGGGACATTTTCTGACCGAACCACAACTGACAGACGTCAGAGCCGCACTGTCCGAACCATTCAACTATTTTCCGACCGATTACGACTACATCGCGCGCCAGGTCAAAGGCGTCGAACCTGACGTACTCTACGAAATCTTTTATTCAGAAGTGGCGCCCGTTTGCTTCTCCAACCTTGCAGCAGTCTTGCCCTCTGTCTGGACAGGCTTTGACCCCGACTGGCTCAGAGCGACGATCGAGGAAAGGCTCGCGGCGCGGAAGCGTAATTGGCTACGCAGGCAGTTTGATAAGTTGCTGGTCCGATGGCTGCGATACGAATACGACTACATGTGGAAGGAAATTGCTTACAGGCTCTGAACCCGAACGCTCAATGGACTGTTTACTCGCTGAACATCCTGAAAAACCGGTGACCATTACTGGCTACTTTCTGCTCCCGTTTTAGCCAGCTTTTGGGCGATGGTCGCCAGCAATTATCCGATTTTCGGCCAAAAAACTGAGACCTCATGGATACCGTTGCCGACTTGCCCTCCCCTCTGTGACGACGGACGAACCCACCGCCACAGAGGGTTCGCCCTTACTCCTTCACCTCAACCTTATCCAACGCCTGATTCACCGCCAATTCCCCCAACATCACCACCTGCGTAATCCCCAGCAGCGTCTTGCGGTGCGAGTTATCCAACAACGCCGCAAAATTGCTGAGCATGGTAGTCGCCGAGCCCAGTGACTCGCTGGCGTTGGCCAGTAGGGATTCTGTGTCGTATGCCGGGTTGGCGAGGAACATGGGTTCGGGTTCGTGGGTGCTGGCCATGATGTTGGCACCTGGATTGAGGTAGTGGTCGAGGGCGCGTTCGGCGGCTTCGTGGAGTTTTTTGGAATCGAGGGATTCGTAGGGGGATGCCGGATTGGTGTCCGGTGGGTTGGGTGTTGGTTTGATCATGGTGAAACCTCTAGCGCGAATATTTCAAGGAACCATCACTCTCTCGCTACCAAACGGAGGGTGGCGGCCATACGCGGGTTGGTAGACCGGTCGCACTAGAACCCGGCGCCCACAAGTGGGCCCCACGCATGACCACCATGAACGCAAAGTCTTGTGAAACCGACTGCGTAAAGGTGAAGCCATGAGTCTAGAACGATCCGGGCTACCAAACCCGATCACTGTTTTTCAGTGACCCCGCCACGATAGAACCCGTGTCCTAGACGCACAAGCCGGCGGATTCTGGCGTACGCGTAGGCAATGACGCAAGGCGTTGTAGCCGTTCGGACGTAACACTGAGTGTCTTTAAACGTGGTCACTCAAACATGTTTAAAACAGGGAATATCGAAGTGGGAATTTTTGGCTGGAATTGATGGCGTCTGGGATGACGCCATCGCGAGCAAGCTCGCTCCCACAGGGGATTTGGTTGAATTCGAGGATTTGGGTTGTATTCGAGGTTTTTTGGGGTGGCAATGGGTATGGCCGGTGTCTGGGCGGCATCGGGTTCGGGATTATTCTCGCGCCCTCGGACGCAGCCTCGAAGGCTCGACAGCGGCTACAGACGCATTGCGTTGACTGGGCATTGATAATCCGCCCCGCCACTTCGAGCGGGATACGGATCATCTACTTCCACCACCTGGAAAATCCTGCAAGACGTCTGTGCACGACACCAGGCACGATGATGAGCTCTAGCCCTTCAACTCGTCCTTCATATCATCCAGCGCATCGATGATTGCGTCATCGCTGTCCACCATCGCTTCTTGCATGTCTTGAGCAATGGTTTTCTGGACCTCCATCACCTTTTCGGCCAGCGCGCGGCCTTGTTTGGAGCCGAGGATGATGGCCATGGCTTGTTCGGGATGCTTGTTGGCGCGGATCATCAGATCGAGCTCATCGTTGTCGAAGTGATCGGCATAGATGTCCACCATTTCGCTTTTCAATTCCTCCGGGTCGAGTTTGTCCCGCACGACGTTGCGAATCTGTTCCCGTTCCAGCATCGGGTAGCGGGAAGCGTAGCTGGCCGATGCCATTTCCACGATGGTGCTGTAATTTTTGGTCAAGCCGCTGGTCTCGATCAGCTCCTCGGCCTTGTCCTTACTGGCCCCACAGCCAGCCAGTGCAGCTGCCAGCAACACGGCCAGCGTTATCTTTGTCATGCTCATGAGCATTCTTCCTTGATGAGTTTGGAGGTGCGGATCGCTTAGCGACGATTCAAGTGAATCGCGCCGATGACCACGAGCAGGACGATGACGCCGATAAACGCGCCGAAAGCAGGGAACATTGCGGCCGGCCAGATCAGGCCTCTGCCCAGGTTGTAGGCGAAGCTGGCGTGGGAGTAGATGGTGAACATCCAGGAATAAAGCGCGTAGATCAGGCCAATGACGAGATAGCCGGAAATGATCTTTCCCTTGAGCGACATGATGTCTTCCTTGTGGACCGTAGATAGATGTTCAGTAACATACTATTTCAGTGATGGCATTTCAACATCGCTATCACACCTCCCTCTGTGGCGACGGACCAGTCGCTCGTCACAGAGGGTTTGCGATTACTCCTTTGGCTCGACGTTATCCAACGCTTGGTTCACCGCCAATGCTCCCACCATAACCACTTGCGTGATCCCAGTGAGGTTTTGCGGAGGGAGTTAGCCAATACGCCGTGAAATTCTTGAGCATGTTGGTGGAGTGAAACAGGTGTAAACCTATTTCGGGACTAGACATGAATGTGCGCCGGCGCAATGGCTAGCCAGGATTACTTTCGATTGAGCCCATACCACTGTATATCATCGTACTGCACCGGATTAATACCGTTATCAAAATCATCAATGATGTGCTTGCCTATAAGTTTTTGTAGTTTTTCGTACCCCACTTTGTCGATCATTTCGATGCTTGACGCTGATATTAGCTCGTTTGGATACTTGGATTTTAGGCTTGTCAAGATTTGGGTATCGATCGCCCCATGCAAATAGGGGATTAGTATTGAAGCTACAGTGCAGCTTGGAAGTGAGGAGTAATACACGTAAACCTTGGAGACAATATCAAACACCTTCGCTGCATGCCCATAGGATGCAGGCATACTTGGCTTAACCTTGTTATTTTCATAATTCTTTTCAGCTGTTCGAATTGTATTGACAAACCAAACGCAGAAATCCGAATGAAGCGTCTCAAAGTCTTCCTGGATTTCGACACTTTCAATTTTCGCTAAGACTTGTTCTAGCTTTTTTGCAATTTCAGGTTTTGAGTTTTTTTCAAAAACTCTAGTCATGGCAGTGAACGTTATAGCCATATCGATAATACTTGAGCGCTTGATTTTTTCTGCCTTAGAAAGTGCGACCATTCTGTTTTTTTCTTCGATGAGGATTCTCAACATTGAAACCAAACACTCCGAAAAAAGCAAGCTCACTGCGGAGTCAATGTGTAGTGATAGTGGACTGCCCCCGTCTGAGGATGTACCAGCCAGTAGTCATCCTTGTCTTTTTTCAGGCGATAACACTCTTTGGGAATCTTGGGAGAAGTGAAACAAATCACCCCATCCTTGACCGTCCAATATTCCGTTTCGGGTTGTTTACCGGACATTTGGAATATTTCGGTCCCATCAGCATTAAAACTCAACGAATAGGGCAAACCCGAAGTGCCGACATTGTTGAGTTTGTTCCCAACCAGGGTACTGCGGACTTGTGCATCATCAAGCGCGACCGCTGAAGCTGACACCGGCTTCACTGTATTGCCACCAGACGAAGCGCATCCGGACAAGACAAGCGACAGGAAGATGCAAATCCAACGTTCAATACTCATACCTCACCTCCACTGACCGCTACTCTGAGAGAACTTACAACCCAAAGACAAAAACCAAAGTCTTTATTTAACGGTAAATTTGTTATTGGTTTTGTTACTCACACTATCCACAAACCAGATGACCACGCCATCAGTGAGTACTTTATTGCATTCCTTGCCATATTTTTTATAGCTCACGCAGATGACGTCTTCCGTCATGATCCATTGACCGGTTTGCATCGACTCGCTGGAAATCTGGATAACCGCAGTCCCGTCCGGGTTCAGCGTTTCAGAAAAGGCATAACCGGTTGCCGTCACGCTCGAATGCTTGCGCCCTATCACTGTCGACTGAATCTCGCTTGCGCTGAGTTGTCTCGCGTTTGGCGGTGCATCGGCGTGAGCAGCGGTCGCTGCTTCATGACCAGTAGATGAGCAGCCTGCCACGAACAACACAACTAAGGAGTAAATAATCGCCCTATTCATAACCATCACCATTATGAGCACATGGATCCAATGCTTAATAATAGCCACACAAAAACCATCAAATATAATGATTCACGATGCACTTAATAGCGTGAAATCACTAACGATGTTTCATTTGTGAGAAAACTAAGTTATTGACAGTTGCATTCAAATGGCCACTGACAAACTTCTTCCCCTGTGATGACGAATTGATGTGGTCTGGCGTCGGGTTTGGAAGAATGTTGCGGGGGGAATCCTTGGCTGGAATTGATGGCGTCTGGGATGACGCCATCGCGAGCAGGCTCACTCCTACAGGGGATTGTGTTGGGCCTGGGGGCTCGGGCGGTAATGAGCGCGTCCGGTGTCTGGTTGGCACCGGGCTTGGGATTAGCGCTGGCGCTGGTTGATGGGATTGTTGGTTCGGCCGGGCAGCATGCGGGTCAGGGTGTTGTCGCGCACCCAATAGTGGTGAAACAACCCCGCCGCCGCGTGCAAGCCGATCAGCCAGTAACCCGCGCTGCCGAGCAGTTCGTGCCAGTACTTGAATTGCTTGGCCAGGTCCGGGTCTACCGCGACCGGCGATGGCAGGTAGAACTCGAAATAAGGCATCGGTTTGCCGCCGGCGGACAGCATCAGCCAGGCCAGCAGCGGCGTGGCGATCATTAATACGTACAAGGCCAGGTGCATCAGGTGCGAAACGCCGGTCTGCCATTTGGGCAGTGCCGGGGTGATCGGTGGCCGAGGTGTCAGGCGTCCGAGCAGTCGCACCCACACCAGGGCAAAAATGCTCAAGCCGAAGAGGCCGTGCAGCCCGAGAAACATGGCTCTCAACGGTTGGCCCTTGGGCAGCAGGCCTTTGATTTCGATGCAGGCGTACACGCCGACGAACAGTGCCAGCATCAGCCAGTGCAAGGTGATCGAGAGTTTTCCATACCGATGGGTCATTGATTCGCGGGTCATAACGGGCCTCATGAATGTCATTGCCGGCGGCCGAGTCATTCGTGCGGCCGGGGTGCGGTGTGTCAACGCACCGACGGGGCACACCCTGCCCGCGAAGTCTTAAGGCAATCTGAAGACAGCGGAGATGATCTTTTTCTTACCTTCAGATTCCGTTAAGAAATGGCTTCGATACTTCTCCCACACTTACTCGGGAGGCGTCTTCCAATGCCTGACTTTGAATGGAATATTCCTCTACCCCTACGCTTCGGCCAGGCCGAAGCTCCGCCGATGAACCTGGCCAGGGCGTTACCGGACGACGTCGAGCGCCCGGTCTTCGAAGCCTTTATTCAGCAACGTTTTCGTAAAGCCCATGGCGCCGACATTCGTCATTTCATGCCGGAGCTGTTTGGCATGAGCGATGCCTCCGGCTCGCTGTGTGCGGTGGCCGGTGTGCGCATGGCCAATGTTGAGTCGTTGTTTCTGGAACGTTATCTGGACGAGTCGATTGAGCCGCTGATCAGTGCTGCGGCGGACCGCCCGGTGGATCGTGCCGGTATCGTCGAGGTCGGCAATCTGGCCGCCAGTGACACCGGCAGTGCGCGGATGAGCATCATTGCCATCACTTACTTGCTGGCCATGGGCGGCCTGGAATGGGTGGCGTTCACCGGCAACATCGGCTTGGTCAACAGCTTTCATCGCCTGGGCTTGAAACCGGTGACGCTGTGCGCGGCCGACCCTGAGCGGCTGGGGGACGAACGCCAGCACTGGGGCAGTTATTACGAGAGCAAGCCTTGGGTGCACGTCGGCAACATCCGCGCCGGTTTTATTCATTTGCGCAACATCGGGATGTTCAATCGCCTGGGTTTGCCGGCATCCCTTGAGGAATCCAGCCATGTCGCCTGAAACCGAGCGATTCAAACAGACCTTGCGCAGCCATGCCGAGCGCAAGACCAGCGCCATCGCGTTGTGGGGTGATCATCAGAAGGTGGATTACGCCACGCTGTATGCCGAGGTGGTGTATCGCCAGCAACGGCTGCGCGATGAGCAGGTCAAGGTGATTGCGCTGGCGTTGGACAATGGCGTCGAAGCGATGCTCTGGGACTTGGCCGCGCTGTTCGAAGGCCTGACTTGCCTGACGTTGCCGCCTTTTTTCAGCCCCGCTCAGCGCGCCCATTGTCTGGAGCAGAGCCAGGCCGAACGGGTGATTGCCGAACCCGCGCTGGACGACGAGTTGCAAGCGGCCGGCTACGAGAAGACCGGTGAGTTCTGGCGCCGCACGTTCAGCGGCCCGAACCGTATGCCGGAAGGGACCGCCAAACTGACCTTCACCTCGGGCACCACGGGCACGCCCAAAGGCGTGTGCCTCAGCGCCGAGAGCCTGTTGACGGTCGCTCGCGAACTGAATCAGGCGAGCAAACCCGCCGATCCGCAGCATCATCTGGCGTTGTTACCCTTGGCGATTTTGCTGGAAAACCTCGGTTGCTACGCCGCGCTGTATGCCGGGGCCACGTTGAGTTTGCCCAGCCAGAAAACCCTGGGGATTCAGGGCGCCAGCGGTGTTGATGTGCCGCGTCTGCTCGGTTGCCTGGCCACCCGGGCGCCCGAGAGCCTGATCCTGGTGCCGCAGTTGTTGCAGATGTTGGTCAGCGCCGCCGAGCAGAAAGCCTTCAGCCCCTACTCGTTACGGTTTGCGGCGGTGGGTGGCGCCCGGGTGTCCGAGGAGTTGCTGCACCGCGCGCAACGCATCGGCATCCCTGTTTACGAAGGTTACGGCCTGTCGGAGTGCGCCTCGGTCGTGTGCCTCAATCGCCCCGAAGCGCGCCGTCTCGGCAGTGTCGGCCGGCCCCTGCCCCACGTCACGATTCGCCTGGCCGAGGACGGCGAGGTGCTGGTCAAGGGTTCGACCTTGCTCGGTTATCTGGGAGAGGCGCCGCACACCGATGAATGGTGGCCGACCGGCGATCTCGGCGAGTTTGACCCGGACGGTTTTCTCTACCTCAAGGGTCGCAAGAAGCATCAATTCGTCACCAGTTTCGGACGCAACGTCAACCCGGAATGGGTCGAGGCTGAATTGACCCAGCGCCGCCATATCGCCCAGGCCTTCGTCTGCGGCGAAGCCATGCCGCACAACCATGCGCTGCTCTGGCCCCATCGCCCGGACTGCACCGACGCCGAACTGGCTGCCGCCGTCGCCGAGGCCAACGAGGCCTTGCCCGGTTATGCGCAGGTCCATCACTGGACCCGTCTCGATCAACCGTTCACCCCCGCCAATGGCCTGCTTACCGCCAATGGCCGCCCGCGCCGTGACGCCATCATCGAGCGTTACCGGGCGCAACTGACTGAATCTGTACTTTCCGAGGAATCCGCATCATGAGTTTTTTCGACACGCTGCAAGAAGCCACGCAACACGAACGCCATGAACTGTTCAACCTGCCGGTCATCCGCGATGCCCTTGAGGGCAAGGTCAGCCTGGAAAGCTACCGGGCCTTCCTGGCGCAAGCCTATTACCACGTGCGCCACACCGTGCCGTTGATGATGGCGTGCGGGGCGAAATTGCCGTCGCGCCTGGAATGGCTGCGCAAAGCGGTGTGCGAGTACATCGAGGAGGAATACGGTCACGAGCAGTGGGTGCTGGACGATATCGAAGCCTGCGGCGGCGACCGCGTTGCCGTGCGCGACGGTCGTCCGAGCCTGCCGATTGAATTGATGGTCAGCTACCTCTACGACCTGATCGCTCGCGATAACCCGGTCGGCCTGTTCGGCATGGTCAACGTGCTGGAAGGCACCAGCATTGCCTTGGCTACCCACGCCGCCGGCAGCATCCGCGAGCGCCTGGCGTTGCCGGAAAGCGCCTTCAGTTACCTCAGTTCCCATGGCTCTTTGGACATCGAACACATGCAGACCTATCGCCGGTTGATGAATACCCTCGACGATCCGGACGACCAGGCTGCGGTGATTCACGCCTCCAAAGTGGTGTACAAACTTTACACCGATATGTTCCGCGGCTTGCCGCGTGACGGGGAGGCCCTGCATGAAGTTGCATGATGCCCGCGTGGTGCTGACCGGCGCCAGCGGCGGTATCGGCCTGGCGATCGCCACCGCGTTGTGCGCCAGCGGCGCCCGGGTGCTGGCGGTGGCTCGGCACCAGGAACCGCTGCGGCCTTTGCTTGAACGCTATCCGAAAAACCTGTGCTGGGTCGGCGCGGACCTGACCGTGCTGTCCGACCGACGCAAGGTGCTGACCGCAGCCGAATCGATTGGCGGGATCAACCTGCTGATCAACGCCGCCGGGATTAATCACTTCGCCATGCTTGAGCAGCTGGAGGACAGCGATATCCACGCCATGATGGCCCTTAACATCAGCGCGCCGATTTGCCTGACCAAAACCCTGCTGCCGCTGCTCAAGCAAGCCGAGAGCGCGATGGTGGTGAACGTCGGCTCGACTTACGGCTCCATCGGTTACCCCGGTTACGCCAGTTATTGCGCCACCAAGTTTGCCTTGCGCGGGTTCTCCGAGGCCCTGCGCCGGGAGTTGGCGGACACCCGGGTCAGCGTGCTCTACGTCGCCCCGCGCGCTACCCGCACCAGCATGAACAGCCCGGCGGCGCAGGCGTTGAACGATGCGCTCAAGGCCAACGTCGACGATCCGCAAACCGTTGCCGCTGCGGTGATGCATGCGATTGCCGGTGACCGGCGCGACTTGTACCTCGGCTGGCCGGAGCGCTTTTTTGTGCGCCTCAACAGCCTGCTGCCCAATCTGGTGGACCGTGGCTTGCGCAAGCAATTGCCGCTGATCCGTCGCCTGAGTCAGAAGCCCGACAACGAGACCCTCAAACCATGAAGAAGATCATCGCTTGCCTGCTGCTGGGAGCCCTGAGCCAGACTGTTTGGGCACTGGAACCCGCCGATCAGCAACGCCTCCAGGGCATCCAGCAAAGCTGGGCGCACATTCAATACGAAGTCCCGGAAGCGCAACGCACCGCTGCATTCGAGAAACTGGCAGGCCAGGCATCCGCGTTCACTCAGGAACGTCAATCGGTGGCCGAAGCCTGGATCTGGTCCGGCATCGTCAACAGCAGCTGGGCCGGTGCCCAAGGTGGCCTCGGTGCGCTGAGCAAGGTGAAGGCCGCGAAAGCCGATCTGGAGAAAGCCATGACGCTGGACCCCAAAGCCCTGCAAGGCTCGGCCTATACCAGCCTCGGCGCGTTGTATGATCGCGTCCCCGGCTGGCCCATCGGTTTCGGTGACTCGGACAAGGCCGAACAGTTACTCAAACAGGCCTTGCAACTGAACCCGGAGGGCATCGATAGTCTGTACTTCTGGGGCGATCACCTCTACCGTCAAAAACGCTACAGCGAAGCGCGGGCCGCGTTGCAAAAAGCCCTGCAAGCCGCCCCGAGACCAGGCCGTGAACTCGCCGACGCCGGGCGACGCAAAGAGATCGAAACGTTGCTGGTGGACGTGAACAAGAAACTCAACTGACAGGAGTCCGTGTGCGCTTATTACTGATTGAGGACGACGTGGCCCTCGGCGAGGGCATCCATCAAGCCCTGGGCCGCGAAGGTTATACCGTCGATTGGCTAAAGGACGGCACCAGCGCCTTGCACGCGCTGCTCAGTGAAACCTTTGACCTGGCGGTGCTCGACCTCGGTCTGCCGCGCATGGACGGGCTGGAAGTGCTGCGCCGCTTGCGGGACAGCGGCTCCAACCTGCCGGTGCTGATCCTCACCGCCCGGGATGCGACCGAAGACCGCATTGCCGGGCTGGACGCCGGTGCCGACGATTACCTGGTCAAACCCTTTGATCTGGCGGAACTCAAGGCTCGCCTGCGGGCCTTGTTGCGGCGCAGTGCCGGCCGCGCCCAGGTGCTGATCGAACACGCCGGCATCAGCCTGAACCCCGGCACCCAGCAAGTCAGTTACCTGGGCGAGCCGGTGGCTCTGACGCCCAAGGAATATCAGCTGCTCCACGAATTGCTCTCGCCGCCGGGCCGGGTCATGACCCGCGATCATCTGATGCAGTTGCTGTATGGCTGGAATGAAGAAGCCGAAAGCAACACCCTGGAAGTGCACATCCATCACCTGCGCAAAAAATTCTCCACCGACCTGATCCGCACCATTCGTGGTGTCGGTTACCTGGTGGAGGAGCGCCGATGACGTCGATCCGGCGCCGCACGCTCACGCTGATCATTGGCCTGATGCTGGTAGGGCTGGCGGTGATCAGCCTGTTGAACCTGCACGACAGCAATCACGAAATCGCCGAAGTCTACGATGCCCAACTCGCGCAAAACGCCCGGCTGTTGCAGGGGGTGATGCGCATGCCGATGGCGAGCAAGGAACACGCCGATCTGTATCAGGCCTTCAACAAGGCGCTGGGCGAGGCCGAGCCGAGGGTCGATGGCCATCCCTATGAAACCAAGATGGCCTTTCAGGTCTGGACCCTCAACGGCGAAGTGCTGGTGCACACGGCCAGTGCGCCCTCCTTCAGCGCGCCACCGTCGACACCCGGCTTCAGCGACGTCGTGGACCTCAACAACCGCCATTGGCGTGCGTTCCTGTTGGTAGACAAACAGAACGGTCTGAGAATCTGGGTAGGCGAACGGGACGACGTGCGTTCGGACCTGGTGGACCGGATCGTGCGCCATACCTTGGGGCCCAATGTGCTGGGCAGCCTGATTCTGGCGGCGATGATCTGGTTGGCCATCGGCTGGGGCCTCAAGCCGCTGGAAGACATGGCGGCGACCTTGCGCGCGCGGCACAGCGGTTCGCTGGAGCCTCTGCAACTGACGCCGTTGCCCAGTGAACTGGAGCCGATGCAAGCGGCGCTCAACCGCATGCTCGCGCAGATTCAGGAAGTGATGGGCCGCGAGCGGCGCTTCATCGCCGATGCCGCCCACGAAATGCGCACACCGCTGGCTGTGCTGCGTGTGCATGCGCAAAATCTGCTGGAAGCCGGCACGGAACAGGAGCGCCGTGAATCCCTGGAATTCCTGATCGCCGGCGTCGACCGCACCAGCCGCCTGGTCAATCAATTGCTGACCATGGCCCGCCTCGAACCCAAAGCCATCGCACCTGTACAGCAACGCATCGACCTGGCCGCCACCGTGCGCGACAGCCTCGTGCAGCTCACTCCGTGGTTGCTGAGCAAGAACCTTGAGCTGGCCTTCGACGTCACCGATCGCCCCTTTGAAGTGGTGGCCGACGCCGCCGCCATCGACATCGCCTTGAACAACCTGATCAGCAACGCGGCAAACTTTTCCCCGGAGCATGGGGTCATCACGGTGCAACTCAGTCAGGCGGACGGCTTCTATTCGCTGAGCGTCGAGGACCAGGGGCCCGGCATCGACGAGGCGGATCGCGGGCGGCTGTTCGAACGCTTCTACAGCCGTGGCAATGCCCATGGCGCGGGTTTGGGCCTGACCATCGTCAACACCATCGCCACCCGACTGGGCGGACGCATCACCCTGGCCAATCGCCCGGAAGGCGGCTTGCGCGCCACGCTGTCGATTCCCGACAGCCAACCCCGCGACCCACTACAGCGCACCACCCGCGAGTTGCCGCCGAATGTTTGAGTGATCCCGGCAGAATGCGGTGAGCCAGTTGGCGCCATCGCGAGCAGGCTCACTCCCACAGGAGGCTATGCCGACCACAACACTCGCGAACGACGCAGAACCCATGTAGGAGTGAGCCTGCT
>NZ_JASCOM010000067.1:0-26584 GCF_029959925.1 Pseudomonas sp. PS02303 | reverse complement strand
AGCTTGCTCCCGCTTGAGTGCGCAGCACTCACAAGATTTGCATTGATTGCGAAGATTTTGGGGCCGCGTCGCAGCCCAGCGGGAGCAAGCCCCCTCGCCACAAAAGCAAATCTGTCAGCAGCCCTTGAAGATGCCCGGCCGCTTTTCGATCATTGACCGCACACCTTCCCGGGCATCCTCACTCGCCAACAACTTCTTCACCAACGGCGGCAATGCCTGCGCCGCCGCAGTTTCCCCTTCGTATCGCGCCTGCCGGGCAGACATCAACGTCGCCTGAACCCCCAACGGTGCCTGACGGGCTATCCGCTCAGCCAATTCAACGGCCCGTGGCAGCAGATCCTCGCTGGCCATGACTTCCTGCACCAACCCCAGGTGCAACGCTTCATGCGCATCAAATTCATCGCCAGTCAGCAGCCAGCGCATGGCATTGCCCCAGCCGGCGACTTGATGCAGGCGCAACGTGGCACCGCCGAAGGGGAAGATCCCGCGCTGCACTTCCTTCTGCGCAAATCGGGTGTTGCTGGCGCAGAGGTTGATGTCGGCGGCCAGCATCAACTCGATGCCAATGGTCAGGCAGTAGCCTTGCGCGGCGACAATCACCGGTTTGCTCACCCGGGGCCCGGCAAACACGCCCCACGGATCGCAACCGCCGAGCGGTGCCTGCCAGCCTTCGGCCAGGGCCGCACTGGCATTGATCAGGTCGAGCCCGGCGGTGAAGTGCTCGCCATGAGCGAACACCACCGCCACCCGCGCTTCACTGTCGGCCTCGAACTCGCCGTAAGCCAGGCTCAGTGCGTTGAGCAGATCGAGGTCGAAGGCATTGCGCTTGGCCACCCGATCCAGGCCGATCATCAGGACATGGCCGTGTTTTTCACGGGTGACACGACTGGAGTCGGGCTGATTCATGGAGTATTTCCTCGGGCGGGAAGGGTGTGCCAGGCCGCAGGTCAAAACCGCTGGTCTGCGTCACAAGGATGAACCGTTTTAGCGCCATCGCCAGCAGGGCCGGGCCTTTGAAAAATAGACCGTTGCACGATTATCTGCAAAGCGTGTGACATAACGGTGTATACGTCAGTTTTCCGACAAATAATGCTCCCTTTTTGGGCGATTTCCGGTATAGTGCGCGCCGGCCTTTAACCGGGCCGCGTTTAGGTAGCGCAATTTCCCGAAGTCAGCTTCGGCTGCACGTCCGCACAGCGGACTCTCCCTTGACGAATCTTTTTCATTCATTCGTTTTCGCAAATCCCCGCCGACAAAGCAGCCAGGGCGACTCTTGAGTCTTACACGGCATGCGCAGCTTTGGAGCATGGGTCTTTGCGGATGCACTTAGAGGCAGACCCATGACCCAGGAAACCGGCGGCTTCGCCGCTTTTAATCTTAATCCGAACATTCTTGCAGCCGTCATCGCGACTGGCTACGAAGAGCCTTCGGCTATTCAGCAGCAATCGATCCCGATCATCATGGCCGGTCACGACATGATTGGTCAGGCGCAAACCGGTACGGGTAAAACCGCCGCGTTCGCCCTGCCGATCCTGCACCGCATCGATCCTGCAAAGCGCGAGCCGCAAGCCCTGATCCTGGCGCCAACCCGTGAGTTGGCGCTGCAAGTAGCAACCGCTTTCGAAACCTACGCCAAGCAAATGCCGGGCGTTACCGTTGTGGCCGTTTACGGCGGCGCCCCGATGGGCCCACAACTGAAAGCAATCCGTAATGGCGCACAGATCGTTGTCGCCACACCGGGCCGTCTGTGCGACCACCTGCGTCGTGACGAAAAAGTCCTGTCGACCGTGAACCACCTGGTTCTGGACGAAGCGGACGAAATGCTCAAACTGGGTTTCATGGACGACCTCGAAGTTATCTTCAAGGCTCTGCCGCCAACCCGTCAGACCGTGTTGTTCTCGGCCACCCTGCCGCAGTCGATCCGTGCCATTGCCGAACGCCATCTGCGCGATCCGCAACACGTGAAGATCCAGACCAAGACTCAGACCGTTACCGCGATCGAACAGGCTCACCTGTTGGTTCACGCTGACCAGAAGACCTCGGCTGTATTAAGCCTGCTGGAAGTGGAAGACTTCGACGCCCTGATCATGTTCGTGCGCACCAAGCAAGCGACCCTGGACCTGGCCAGTGCCCTGGAAGCCAAAGGCTACAAAGCCGCTGCGCTGAACGGTGACATTGCTCAGAACCAACGTGAGCGCGTGATCGAATCCCTCAAGGATGGCCGTCTGGACATCGTTGTGGCGACCGACGTTGCTGCTCGTGGCCTGGACGTTCCGCGCATCACTCACGTATTCAACGTTGACATGCCGTACGATCCAGAGTCCTACGTTCACCGTATCGGCCGTACTGGCCGTGCCGGTCGCGAAGGTCGTGCACTGTTGCTGGTGACTCCGCGCGAGCGCCGCATGCTGCAAGTGATCGAGCGTGTAACCGGTCAGAAAGTTGCTGAAGTCCGCCTGCCGGATGCTCAGGCCGTTCTCGATGCCCGCATCAAGAAACTGACCAACAGCCTGTCGCCACTGGTAGCTGATGCTGAATCGACCCACGGTGATCTGCTGGATCGCCTGACTGCCGACATCGGTTGCACCCCGCGTGCACTGGCCGCTGCTCTGCTGCGCAAGGCAACCAACGCTCAGGCGCTGACCCTGGCCGCGATCGAGAAAGAACGTCCACTGGTGCCGAACAACGCACCGCGTGGCGATCGTCCAGAGCGCACCGGTGATCGTCCGGACCGTGGTGATCGTGAGCGTCGTGCTCCGGTTCCATTGGCCGAAGGTCGTGCTCGTTGCCGTACCGCGCTGGGTGCGCGCGATGGCATCGCTGCCAAGAACCTGCTGGGCGCTATCCTCAACGAGGGTGGCCTGGCTCGCGAAGCAATCGGTCGCATCCAGGTGCGTGACAGCTTCAGCCTCGTCGAGCTGCCGGAAGATGGTCTGGAGCGTCTGCTGACCAAGCTGAAGGACACTCGCGTTGCCGGTAAGCAGTTGAAGCTGCGTCGCTATCGCGAAGATTGATCCGCTCTCGAGCTGATTGATCGAACATAAAAAATCCCCGACTGGTTCGGGGATTTTTTTTGGCCTGCTGTTTGTGCCTGGACTGGGCATCGAGTTGCCCCAATCGCGAGCAGGCTCGCTCCCACATTGGATTGTGATCCCCTGTAGGAGCAAGCCCGATCGCGAAGGGGGCGCCTCGGTCTACCTGTCAGTCAAAACGGTAGATGTCCATCCCCAGCGCACCCATGGTGAACCCTTGATGGGCAACGCTGAACTCCCCCCCAGCCCCGCGAGCAAAGTACAACGGCAGCAAATGCTCATCGCTGGGATGATTGCGCACTGCGTTTGGCGCCTGCTGACGATAATCGTGCAGTGCGGCTTCATCGTTGGCGGCGAGTTTTTCAATCATCCAGTCACGGAACGTCCGGGCCCACGGTTCGACACTTTCCGGGCCGGCGTGCCAGTCCAGTTCACGCAGGTTATGGGTGATGCTGCCGGAGCCGATCAACAACACGCCGTGTTCGCGCAGGCTGGCCAAGGCATGGCCGACCCGGGTTTGCAGGGCAGGGCCGCCACGGGTGGGCAGCGAGACTTGCACCACCGGGATGTCGGCCTGCGGATACATCAACGACAAAGGCACCCAGACGCCGTGGTCGAAGGGGCGTTTGGTATCGATCCGTGCCGGCAGGTTGTCGGCCTGCAGTAACTCGACCACCTCGCCAGCCAGTTGAGGATTGCCGGGTGCCGGGTATTGCACTTCGAACAGTGCTTTCGGGAAGCCGCCGAAATCGTGCCAGGTTTCAGGTCGGGGATTGCCACTGACCAGCAAGTCGTTACTTTCCCAGTGTGCAGAGACGATCACGATGGCTTCCGGTTTCGGCATTTCGGCGGCCAGGCGAGCGAGAGCGGGCCCGCTGGCACCCGGTTCCAGTGCCAACATGGGCGAGCCATGGGATATGTACAGGCTGGGGAACATGAAAGAGCTCCTGAGGGGTAAGATGGCAGCATCTTCAGTCAGATCATTGATCTAAATCTAATATAAGTTTTAGGGTCTTTTGATCGAATTTTGGGATTAATTATGCAGCCGGAGTTTTGGCACAAGCGGTGGACGTCGAATCAGATCGGCTTTCACCTGCCGGAAGTGAATCCATATCTGCAACGTTACTGGCCGCAGCTGGTCCTGGAGGAGGGCGCGCGCGTCCTGGTGCCGCTATGTGGGAAAAGCCTGGATCTGCTCTGGCTGGCGAAATGCGGTCACGAGGTGTTGGGCATCGAATTGTCGGAAAAGGCGGTGGAAGACTTCTTCCACGAGCATCAATTTGATCCGGACGTCAGCGACCAGGGGCCTTTCACGGTCTATCGGGCGGGTTCGATCGAGGTCTGGTGCGGCGACTTCTTCGCGTTGACGGCCGGCGATGTCGCCGATTGCAGCGCGCTGTACGACCGCGCGGCGTTGATCGCGTTGCCGCCGCCGATGCGTGAGCAATACGCCGAGCATTTGAAGCGGATTCTGCCGAAGGATTCGCTCGGGCTTTTGATTACTCTGGATTACGACCAGGCACAGAAGGAAGGCCCACCGTTTGCCGTGCCCGATGACGAAGTGCAACGGTTGTTCGGGGCAACCTGGGAGCTGAAGATTCTGGAAGACCAGGACGTATTGGGCGAGAGCTGGAAGTTTATCGAAAGTGGCGTTACTCGGCTTGAAGAGCGGGTTTATCGGGTTTCCATCCGATAGATTTGTAGTGGCTTCACTGGACCATCGCGAGCTTGCTCGCGATGGGGCCCGAATGAACAGCGCAAAAATCAGCAGACAAAAAAAGGCCCGCATTCACTGCGGGCCTTTTCTTTTAAGGCGTAGTGCGAGAGCTATCAGCCCCGACGACGCAACGCGTCAATACGCTCTTCCAGCGGCGGGTGGCTCATGAACATACGAGCGAACCCTTGTTTGATGCCACCGTTGATGCCAAAGGCATTCAGCGTATCCGGCATGTGCACCGGCAGGCCCTGTTCGGCACGAAGGCGTTGCAAGGCACCAATCATTGCGCTGGTACCGGCCAGGCGTGCACCGGCTTCGTCGGCACGGAACTCACGTTTGCGCGAGAACCACATGACGATGGAGCTGGCCAGAATGCCCAGGACCAGTTCGGCGAAGATCGTCGCTATGTAGTAGGCGATGCCCTGGCCTTCTTCGTTCTTGAAGATCACCTTGTCGACAAAGTTGCCGATGATCCGGGCGAAGAACATCACGAAGGTGTTCACCACGCCCTGGATCAACGCCAGGGTGACCATGTCACCATTGGCTACGTGGCCGATCTCGTGGGCCAGGACCGCTTTCACTTCATCCGGCGAGAAACGCTCGAGCAGACCCTGGCTGACCGCGACCAGTGCGTCGTTCTTGTTCCAGCCCGTGGCGAACGCGTTGGCCTCGTAGGCGGGGAAAATCCCGACTTCGGGCATCTTGATCCCGGCTTCGCGGGACAGTTGCTCGACGGTTTGCAGCAGCCATTGCTCGTGACGTGTGCGCGGCTGGCTGATGATTTGGGTGCTGGTGCTCATCTTCGCCATCCACTTGGAGATGAACAGCGAGAACAGGGAACCGGCGAAACCAAAGACCGCACAGAAAATCAGCAGCTGATTGAGGTTGAGATCAACCCCGTTGGCCGCCATGAACCCGTTGAAGCCGAAAAGGCTCAGGGTGATGCTGGCAATCAGCACGACCGCCAGGTTAGTGGCCAAAAACAGCAGGATGCGCATCATGGTTGTAGAAATCTCCTCATGCTAAAGATGTAGCGTACTGCGGGGTATATAAGGTGCTGCACCGGGCTATTCAACCGAGTGACTATTTCAAACTGTGTCCTACAGCAACAGTCTAGCTGCTTGCAGGGCAATTCCGACGGCGATGCGGGAGGTGTTTGACAGCCAATTCGCCTCTCAGGCCCCGTCGTTGTTAGACGCGGCCCCAAAACGTGGCTTCAGTAAGCGACAGGAGCAGTGATGGCTGACAGGGGGCAAAGATATGTTGCTGAATTAATCACCGTGCGACCGATGCACGTGTCGCACGGTGAAGTTCAGTTTACTGGCGGTAGGATTTGAGGAAGTTACCGATCCGGCCAATGGCCATGTCCAGTTCGTCCACCCGTGGCAAGGTCACGACACGGAAGTGATCCGGCCAAGGCCAGTTGAAGGCCGTGCCTTGCACCACCAGCAGTTTTTCGGAGAGCAGCAGGTCGAGCACGAACTTCTCGTCATTGTGGATCGGGCAGACTTTCGGATCGATCCGCGGGAACGCATACAACGCCCCCATCGGCTTCACGCAACTCACGCCCGGAATATCGTTAAGCAGTTCCCAGGTGCGATTGCGCTGTTCCAGCAAGCGACCGTGCGGCAACACCAGGTCATTGATGCTCTGGTAACCGCCGAGAGCGGTCTGGATCGCATGCTGACTTGGCACGTTGGCACACAGGCGCATGTTGGCCAGCATGTCGATGCCTTCGATGTAGCTCTGGGCGTGGTGCTTCGGACCGGAAATGGCGATCCAGCCGGAACGGAAGCCGGCCACGCGATATGACTTGGACAGACCGTTGAAGGTCAGGCAGAGCAGGTCCGGCGCCAGGGAGGCGGTGCAGATGTGCACGGCATCGTCGTACAGGATCTTGTCGTAGATCTCGTCGGAGAACACCACCAGATTGTGCTGGCGTGCCAGTTCCAGCATGCCCAGCAGCACTTCTTTCGAATACACGGCGCCGGTCGGGTTGTTCGGGTTGATGATCACCAGGGCCTTGGTGTTCGGGGTGATCTTGGCCTTGATGTCGGCCAGGTCCGGCCACCAGTTGGCCTGCTCGTCGCACAGGTAATGCACCGGATTGCCGCCGGACAGGCTCACGGCAGCCGTCCACAGCGGATAGTCAGGCGCTGGCACCAGCACTTCGTCGCCATTGTTCAGCAATGCCTGCAACGACATCACGATCAGCTCGGAAACGCCGTTGCCCAGGTAGATGTCTTCAATGCCGACACCTTCCACCTGCTTTTGCTGGTAGTACTGCATGACAGCCTTGCGCGCGCTGAACAGGCCTTTGGAGTCGCTGTAACCCTGAGCGGTCGGCAGGTTGCGGATCACGTCCTGGAGGATTTCGTCCGGCGCTTCGAAACCAAAGGGCGCCGGGTTGCCGATGTTCAGCTTGAGGATGCGATGACCTTCCTCTTCCAGGCGTTTGGCGTGCTTGAGCACTGGGCCGCGAATGTCGTAGCAGACGTTGGCGAGCTTGTTCGATTTGCTGACCTGCATGGCGATGTGTTCCCGAAAATGAACGATCCAGGCGGCGTATGAACTACCGTACTGGGAATCCTGCGTATTCACACAGGCCTGACGCCTTGAGATGCAGCACCCATAAATCCGTTTGAATGCGCGTGGTCTGGCTGCCAGACTGGCGTTTGACGAGGCGCAATCATACGTGCCGCCCGATCCGTGGAAAAGGTACAGATCGGGCTTTTTCAGCTGCTGAGGTGTGACGATGGAAAAGTTGGATAAAACCCTGGAAGAATGGAAGGCGATGCTCGATCCAGAGCAGTACAACGTTTGCCGTCTCAAGGGCACCGAACGGCCGTTCTCCGGCAAATACAACGACACCAAAACTGACGGTGTCTATCACTGCATCTGCTGCAACGAGCCGCTGTTCGACTCCAAAACCAAATTCGACTCCGGCTGCGGCTGGCCGAGCTTCTACGCGCCGATCGGCGACAGCGCCATGGTCGAGATCCGTGATGTCAGCCACGGCATGATCCGCACTGAAGTGGTTTGCGCCAAATGCGACGCGCACCTGGGGCACGTGTTCCCGGATGGCCCGCCGCCGACCGGTCTGCGTTATTGCATCAATTCGGTGTGCCTGGACCTGGTATCGCGCGAGTAATGCGAGCCATGTAGGAGCGAAGCTTGCTCGCGAAGGCGTCTCAACATTCAGCACAGATGGTGACTGACCCGACGCCTTCGCGAGCAGGCTTCGCTCCTACAGATATCCGGAGATATCCGGCGCCCCGCACATTTAAATTGCACACAATTCAATTGCTCGCTATGTTCATGGCTTGTTCCGTCAATTCGAGCCAAACCCATGAGCGACAACCTGCTGACCATCCCGGTGACCACCATCAAAGGTGATCAGAAAACCCTGGCCGATTTCGCCGGCAAAGCCGTCCTGGTGGTCAACACCGCCAGCAAGTGCGGTTTTACCCCGCAATACAAAGGCCTCGAAGAATTGTGGCAGACCTACAAGGATCAAGGCCTGGTGGTGCTCGGCTTTCCCTGCAATCAGTTCGGCAAGCAGGAACCGGGTAACGAAGGGGCGATTTCCGAGTTCTGCGAGTTGAACTTCGGTGTCACCTTCCCGCTGTTCAAGAAGATTGACGTCAATGGTGCCGGTGCTCATCCGCTGTTTGTGCAATTGAAGAAACGTGCACCGGGCGTGCTCGGCTCCCAGGGCATCAAATGGAACTTCACCAAGTTCCTGATCGGCAAGGACGGCCAGTTGGTCAAGCGCTTCGCTCCGGCAACCAAGCCGCAGGACCTGAGCCGCGAGATCGAAGCCCTGCTCAAATGAACACCCTGTCCGTCGATTCGCTGAAGCTCGACAGCCAGCTCTGCTTCAAGCTGTATGCGGCTTCTCGGGCGGTGATCCGCGCCTACAAGCCGATGCTCGATCAACTGGGTCTGACCTATCCGCAATACCTGGCGATGCTGGTGTTGTGGGAATGGCAGGAAACGGCGCCGGAGCAGCCGACGGTCAAGGCGCTGGGCGAACGCCTGGCGCTGGATTCCGGCACCCTGACGCCGTTGCTCAAGCGCCTTGAGCAGCTGCAATTGGTGCAGCGCCAACGTTCGGCGCGCGATGAGCGAGAAGTGCACCTGAGTCTTTCGCCGACCGGCAAGGCTTTGCGTGATCAGGTCGGGCCGCTCAAGGCCCGGTTGCTGTGCGACAGCGGCGTCGATCTGGATCGCCTGCATGATCTGCGCGACGGTCTCGATCACCTGCTGGGGCAAATCAAAGCGCTGTCGTAGTCGGTATCCACAGGTCGAGCAACGCGGCCAGTTCTTCTCGGCGAAAGGGCTTGGCCAGGTAATCGCTCATGCCCGCCACACGGCAGCGTTCGCGTTCCTCGGACATGGCGTTGGCAGTCAAGGCCACGATGGGCAGTTGTGGCCAGCGCCCGCTGCGACGGATTTGTCGGCTGGCTTCATAGCCATCCATCACCGGCATGTTGCAGTCCATCAGCACCAGGTCGAATTCGCTGTGCTCAAGCTGATCCAGGGCTTCGGCACCGTGAGCGGCGACGATCACCTCGCAACCGAGTTTGCCGAGCATGCCCTTGGCCACCAATTGATTGACCGGGTTGTCCTCGACCAGCAGGACACGTCCGCGTCGTTGGGGGGTAAGGTTTTCGACCCGGGCACCGTTGATCAGGTTGCTTTCGGGCAGCAGCACCCGGCGCAATGTCTGGTAAAGCGCATTGCGCGCCAAAGGACGAGCCTGCTGTTGCAGGGGCGCCAGGGCGTTGGCTTCTTCACTGGGCATGAAGCTGCCATAGGCGGTCACCAGCAAGATAGGCGCGTCGAGGGTCGGGCGCAGGCCAAACAGGCATTCGGGGCAGTCGGTGATCAGCACGTCCGGGTCGAGGCCGATGAACGAGTCATCGATGGACCGTTGCTGATAGTCGAGCCCCCAGCCGGGCAACAGGTTTTTCAGCAGTTCCGCCAGGCCGCTGTTGGCCGCGGTGACGGCAATGACCTTGCCCGGTAACGGCTGTGGGGCGATGGCCCGGGTGTGGCAGGGCAACGGCAGGTCGGCGCAGAACTGGCTGCCGAAACCCGCTTCCGAGCTGATGGTCAGCCGCCCCTGCATCGCTTCGCAGAGGTTATAGGTCAGCGCCAGGCCCAGCCCGGTGCCGCCAAATTGGCGGGTTATGCCGGCGCCGGCCTGCGTGAAAGGCTGGAAGATTTTGACCTGAGCATCCTGGGCAATCCCGATACCGGTGTCGCAGACTTCGATTCTGACGCCATCTTCAAAGGTTGAAAGGCGCACATCCACCCGACCGAAACGGGTGAACTTGAGGGCGTTGGACAACAGGTTGCTGACGATCTGCCGGACGCGGGTCGGATCCCCCAGCACCAACGCCGGAAAGTGCGGATCGATCAGGCAGGTCAACTCGACGCTGGGCGCGGCGTTCTGCGACAGCAGATTGGCGGTGTCTTCGATCAGCGACCCGAGGTCGAACGGAATGTGTTCGAGTTCGAGCTGGCCGGCATCGAATTTCGACAGGTCGAGAATATCGTTGAGCAGTTCCACCAGCACTTTGCCCGAGTCATGGGCAATGGACAGCTGCTGCTGTTGTTCGGCATTGAGCGGGCCGTCCAGCGAGAGCGCGATCATGCCCAGCAGGCCGTTGAGCGGTGTGCGGATTTCATGGCTCATATTGGCGAGAAACACCGAACGTGCTTCGGCCATATCGAGGGCGGTGCTTCGTGCGACTTCCAGCTCCTGGTTCGATTGACTGAGCCGGGCATTGATCGCCTTGAGCTCCGCGGTGCGGGCCGAGACGATGTTTTCCAGTTGCCCGAGGTAGTCGGTCAGGCGGTTTTCGGCGTTGCGCCGCTGCTGGATTTCGGTGGCGATGTTTTCGAACTGCTGGTTGGCCACTTTGACCAGCACACCGATTTCATCGTTTTTATGTCCGCTCGGGTATTCCAGCCAGGTCGGTTCCGCGCTACGCGGATCGCGCCCGCTGAGTTCGCGGATGACCCGCACCAGCGGCTTCGTCAGCATCACGTAGAACAGCGCCAACAGGATGCCGGTCAGGATCAGGCTGCGAGCGAAGCCGTTGAGCAGCGTCACCTCGGCCCGGCGCAGGAAGCGGCTGCCGAAGGCGTAGGTATCGACTTCCAGTCGCAAGGTGCCGAGTGATTCGTTCGGCAAGTGATCGAGGTAGAGGCGGTCTTCAAACTGGCGGTTGGCGCCGAACAGGAAGTCGCTGATCATCCGATAATTGCTTTGCAGGGTCGGGCGTTTGACGCTGGCCAGGACGGTGCCGTTGTTGTCAGTCAATTGCGCACCGATGATCGCCGGCGAGCGCAACAGGCCCATGGTCAGTTCCTGGGAGAGTTCGGCGTCGATGTTGTAGGCGATGCGGGACGCGGGGTTATGGCTGATTTCCAGTAAAGACAGTATTTCACGGTTGATGGAGGCGTCTTCGCTGGCATAATCGATGCCTATTTGCAGCAGACTGAGCAGCGTGCCCAGAATGAAACCGACAAGCACGGTCAGCCTGGCTTGCTTGTATGACAGCCGGTGGGTGAATTTGATATCCATGGGGTGTTGAACCACTTCCGTTTCCCTTCGCTGCTCAAGCATAGTCGATCATGCATGGATACCGATGTTCTCGCGAGCCCTTGTGCAACAAGGGATGAACCGGGTGCCGAATGCTTCGTTGCGTCGCTGCAATGCCATCATCACTGTGAACGTGCACGAGGAGAAGACGTGGATTCCCGATTGAATGCTTTTCTTGAACGCGCCGATGCTGTCCTGGCCCGTATCGAACCGCTCTTGCCTGCTCCTCGGCAAGCCATCGACTGGACGCAATGCCTGGCCGCGCGCTGGCAACGTGAAGGCCGCAGCGGGTTTCTGCTGCCGCTGCATGTCAGCCTCGACACGCGGTTGTCCGACTTGATCGGTGTCGACCGCCAAGTGGAGCAACTGGGGCGAAATACCCAGCAGTTCCTCGACGGCATGCCCGCCAACCACGCACTGCTCTGGGGTTCGCGCGGCACCGGCAAATCGTCGCTGGTACGCGCCTTGCTGGCCGAGCACGCCAAGGCCGGCCTGCGGTTGATCGAGATCGAGCGCGATCACCTGGCGGACCTGCCGCGCGTGGTCGAACAGATCGCCAGGCTGCCTCAGCGTTTCGTGCTGTTCTGCGATGACCTGTCGTTTGAGTCGGGTGAAGGCGACTATCGCGTGCTCAAGAGCGTGCTCGACGGCTCGCTCGAACAGGCGCCGGATAACGTTTTGCTGTACGCCACCTCTAACCGTCGCCACCTGGTGCCGGAGAAGGAAAGCGATAACGAAAACTGGAAACGGGTCGATGGCGAACTGCATCCCAGCGAGGCGGTGGAAGACAAGATCGCGCTGTCGGACCGTTTTGGATTGTGGCTGTCGTTCTATCCGTTTACTCAAGAGCACTTCCTTGACGTCGTCGAGCACTGGATCGGGCAATTGGCCGGAAAATCCGGCCTTGAGTGGCAGCGTAACGAAGAGCTGGACATCCTCGCCGTGCGCTGGGCTACGGGCCGGGGCAACCGCAATGGACGCTGCGCATATCAATTTGCCCGCTATTGGGTGGGGCTGAAGCTGTTGGAGCACAAAGCATGATCGATTTACAGAAGAGCGGCCAAGGCCTGGACGGTTACGGCATGTTATGGGCGCAGCTGGAGTCGCTACTGGCGGACGAGCGTGACTTTATCGCCAACGCCGCGCAGTTTTCGGCGTTCCTGTACAGCCAGCTCGACGACTTGAACTGGGCCGGTTTCTACCTCAATCGCGACGAAGAACTGGTGCTTGGCCCGTTTCAGGGGCAGATCGCCTGTGTGCGGATTCCGTTCGGTCGCGGCGTGTGTGGGACGGCGGCGGCGACCTTGAAGACCCAGTTGGTCGAAGACGTTCACGCGTTCCCCGGGCACATCGCCTGCGACAGCGCCTCGAACAGCGAGCTGGTCGTGCCGCTGGTCAAGGACGGTCGCCTGATTGGCGTGCTGGACCTCGACAGCCCGAGCCTGGCGCGGTTTACCGCTGACGATCAGGCCGGTATCGAGCAACTGGCGGCGATTTTCCTGCGTCTGACCGATTGCTGATCACACCCTCAATCCGGCCTTGAGCAACAGGCTTGACGGGTCGACCGCATCGATCTGCCTTGGATCGAGGAATCGGTCGGCGTATTGCAGATAGATGCCGGCGTTGATGAACAAGCCGAACAACTCCGGATCGATATGGGCGTCACGGCACATGGTGGCCATGATGCCCAGCGCTTCGCTCAAGGTTTTGGCCTTCTTGTAAGGGCGATCGGCGGCGGTCAGTGCCTCGAAAATATCGGCAATCGCCATCATCCGTGCCGGCAGACTCATTTCTTCGCGCTTCAACTGTTTGGGGTAACCGGTGCCGTCCATTTTCTCGTGGTGGCCGCCAGCGATTTCCGCGACGTTGTTGAGGTGGCCGGGGAAGGGCAAGTGGCTGAGCATCAGGATCGTCTGCACCATGTGGTGGTTGATGATGTAACGCTCCTCGCGGGTCAGCGTGCCTCGGGTGATGCTCAGGTTGTAGAGCTCGCCTCGGTTGTATTTGTAGCGCGGCACATCGAGCTTGAAACCCCAGGGATTGTCTTCCGGAATCAGTTCGCTTTCGGCGCGTTCGAACAGGTGCTCGGGCTTGTCCGCCAACAGCGGCTCGCTGGCCGGCAAGGTCGGTGCCGGGGTTCGTGCCTGGCGGCGGTTTTCTTCCCAGGACACACCGATTCGATCGTCCAGGGTTCGGGTCCAGTTGCGCTGGGCAATGCTGCGCAGCCGTTGCAGATCGGCTTCGGCCATGGCCTCTGCGCCCAGATTGCAGCGGGCGACGAAGGCGAAATCATCATCCAGCCCGGCCAGGTTGGCATTGCGCAATTCGGCCAGGTGCTGCTCGTCACCGCCCAGGGCGACGGCTTGCCAATAATTGATCCAGGCATCGCGCTTGAGGACCTCGAAACGGGTGCGGATTTCATGGATGCGGTCGTTCAGGGTCTCAAGCTTGGTGGCTTTGTCGACCACGTATTCTGGCGTCGTGACCTTCCCGCAGTCGTGCAGCCAGGCCGCAATGTGCAAGGCTTCCCACTCATCTTCGGTGGGTTGGTAGTCGCTGAAGGCCGGGGCCTGACTGGCCGCCGCCGCCTGGGCGAGCATCAGGGTCAGCTCCGGCACTCGCTGGCAGTGGCCTCCGGTATAAGGGCTCTTGGCATCGATCGCGCCGGCCAGCAGTTGAATGAAGGCGTCCAGCAGTTGTTTCTGTTTGGCTTGCAGGCGCTGGCTCTCAATGCTCACGGCTGCGGCGCCAGACACCGCCTGGAGAAACGCGATGCGGTCCGGGCGCAGTTTTTCCAGGTCGCTTTGTGTGCCGCTGTCGGTCAAAAGCAGGATCAGCAGGCCCACGGTTTCGTTGTGCCGATTGTGCAAGCGGATGCCGATCAGGTGCACCCGGGGGTATTCCAGCGCGAGCATCACCTTCTGCAAATCCCCCGCCTGTTCGAAACCCAGATTGGTCACGATATTGTCGGCGTTCGACAACTGCTGCAGCCACTGAGGACTCTGCGGATCCTGGAGTTCGTGTCCCTGAACTCCGAATGAGGGCAATGCTTGTGACGTGCCATTGATGACCAGGCCCTGGGGCTCCATGCGATCGCTGTCACGTTCGCGCAGGTAAATAAGACCGGCCTGGGCTTGCCCGATCTTCACGGTTTCAAACAGCACCCGCTGCAGCAACGGCGCAAAGCGGGTCTCCGCGCTCAAGCTATCGGTGATCTGGAAAAAACTGCCCAGAGTGTCCTTCATCCGCGCCATCGACACGCTCAGTTGGTCAATTTCAAGCACCGGCGAACTGTGGCCGATCGGAAAGTCGAAATTGAAACTGCGCACCGCATCGGCTTCCTGCACCAGCGTGCGCAGGGGCTTGACCAGGACTCTGGAGGTCAACCATCCCACGGGCAGGCACAGCAGCAATGTCGCCAGCGTAATCAGCGCGCCTTGCCAGCGCATGCGGTAGGCATCGGCGAGCAATTCGTCCTCCGGCACCAGCAACGCCAGTTGCAGTCCCTGGGGGCCGCCCTCCGTCATGCTGCTGCGCGCCACGATCCATTGACGACCGGCGGCGTCCAGCCGATTGCTGGCAGGAGGATTGGAGAGCAGGGCGCCGAGGCCGGGGCTGAGGTCGGCAGCCTTGTTCAGGCGAGCGGTCTGGCCGTCGATGATCAGCTTGTCGCTGTCGGGGTAGGCGATGGCATTGCCCTGGGCATCGAACAGCACGATTTCGGTATGGGGCGTCACCACGTGTTTGGCCAGGGTGGCCGACAATTCGGCCAGGGTCAGGTCGGCCCCCATCACCGCGTTTTCACCACTGCGCCGGGCCAAGGTAGTGCCGACGTTGCGGGTGGAGAAAAAAACGTAGGGATCAGTGGTGATCTGGTTCACGTCGCCGCGTGCGCTGGAGAACCAGGCACGAGTGCGGGGATCGAAGGTTTCGTCGGGGTTATCCAGGCGGTTGATGAGTGTCAGGGATTGATCAAAAAACAGGGATTGGGAGCGGATCTGACCACTGCCACTGTGCTCGATGCTCCAGACTTGAAACGCCGCTGAATCGGGGGCTTTCAGTTCGGTTCTCAGGGATGCCGTCCGCAAGGGGCGGACCATGAAAAAATCACCGTTGCCATAACCCAGGTACAACGATGCCAGGTTAGGGTTGTCGTTGAGCGACTGGCTAAAGGGCTGGAGCAACGCCAGGCGTTGCTCCAGATCCGGAGCGCGGGTCGCCGGGTAGTCCGCCAGCAGGCTCAGCAGATGGCGAATCGGCTCGTAGGTGCCTTGCAGGTCCAGGCGGACATCCTGCTCGATGCGGTTGAAGAGCTTTTCACTGCTGGAAAGAATGATCTGCGTGGTTTGCCCGTAGTTGAAAATGCCCAGCACCGCACCGGTCAGCAATAACAGAAAGGTGAACATCACACTGATATGGATGTGCAGCGGAAACCGGCGTTGATCCGGGCGCAGTGGGCTGGGCATTGCGGGTCTCTCCATGATGTTTAACACACTGCTCAGCGTCCAAGCATAGTTAAGGCTGCATCATTCTGCTTTTCTCGTTGTGGCCTATCTGTTGCTCCAAAGCCTGTTCCAATGCCTGCTCCAGTTCGACCATCGCCTGGTCCATGGCCTTGGTGCAATTGACGACTGCTTCAGGGGGGAGCACGTCATGACAGGCGTTTTCCAGCGCCTCGCAGCTGTCGATCAATCGGCAAGCCTGGACGATTCGCGCAGCACCCTTGATTTTGTGGGCCACCTCGATGAAAGCCTGCCGATCTTCCGTGGGGGACAACGCCAGCAACTCTTGCCGATCCAGACGATTGCTGTTCAGCAGTTCGGACAACAGGCGCCGGTCCAGTGTCGGGCTGCCACCCGTCAGCAGATGCAGCCCTTCAAGACTGAAGGCCGGGGCGCGGACCGTTGGCGCAACGCCTTCAACCCATTGACTCAAGGCTGTCAGGCTCAGGGGTTTGAACAGGCAGTCGTCCATTCCGGCTTGTCTGCAGCGTTGTATTTCTTCCGGTTGTGCGTTGGCGGTGAAGCCCAACACGGTACAAGGCCGGCTCTGCGTTTGCTGTTCATGTTGGCGAATGGAGCGAGCCAGTTCGTATCCGTCCATGATCGGCATGTTGCAATCGACGATCACCAGATCGAACACGTTGTCCTTCCAGGCCTTCAACCCCGCTTCGCCATCCGGTGCGGCGCTGTAGCGATGCCCCAGGAACTCCAGTTGCTGACACATGAGCAAGCGATTGGCGGGATGGTCGTCGACCACCAGGACGTTCAGCGCAGCCGAGGTCGGGTGGAGGGACGGTTCAGCGGTTTTCGACACCCGCTCCGCTGGCAGTGTTGCAAGGTTCAGCGAGATCCTGACCTGAGTGCCGATACCAGCCTGGCTGCTCAACTGCAGGTTGCCGCCCATCATCTCGCACAGATTGCGGCTGATCACCAGACCAAGCCCCGCGCCGCCTCTGGCTGCCTGCGCGGAATGATCGGCCTGGGCGAAAGGCTCGAACAAACGCCGTTGGTCCTGTTCGCTGATCCCGACCCCGCTGTCCTGAACCTGTAACTGCAACAGCACCCGGCCGGGTTCGTCGGTCGGATGCAGTTCGACCACAATCCGGACCTGACCCTGTTCGGTAAATTTGATGGCGTTGCTGACGAGGTTGGACAGCACCTGCTTGAAGCGCATTGGGTCCAGCAGGACATCGGAGGGTGGTTCTGCCGGGTTGAAGTCCAGCCGCAGGCGCAGATTTTTCTGGCGGGCCAGTCCGTCGAAAATCCGCACCACCGACGCCACGGTTTCTCTCAGGTTGACGCGTTCCGGGCTCAGGCTCAGGCGACCGGATTCAATTCGCGCAATATCAAGAATGTCCCCGATCAGGTTCAGCAGTTCTTTCGCCGAGTGGTAGGCCACGTCAATGGCCGGGCGATCCGGGTGGCTGTGATCGATACGCTTGAGGGTCAGTTCGAGCATGCCGATGATGGCGTTCATCGGCGTGCGGATTTCATGGCTCATGGTCGCCAGAAAGGTGCTTTTGGCACGGTTGGCTTCATCCGCACGCTCTTTCGCGGCACGCAGGTCGTCGAACAGTTGTCGGCGCTCGCTGATGTCGATCCAGCCGCCAATGATGCCTTGTACTTCACCGCTGGAGTCCCGGTAGGGAAGTATCCAGTGATAAATCGTCAGTGTGCGGCCACCGATATGCAATGGCCGATCGAGAATCAGCGGAGTTCCTTCGGCCACGACGCGTTGGTAATCCGCCTGGTATTCCTGGGCTTCAAATGAGTTGCTCAAGCTGCCCTGCATGACATTTTTACCAATCACGTCTTCGCGTTTGGCGCAGAAGACCTCCAGGTAACTGTCGTTACAGCTTTGCAGCAAGCCCTGGCGATCGCGCACGTAGATGGGATGAGGCGTGCCGTTGACCAGCGATCCCATGAACTCGAGTTGGTCGTTCAGGGCGAGCTCGGCGGCCAGGCGCTGATTGATCTGGCGACGCATGTAAGCGTTCCAGGTCATGGACATCAGCAGCAACACGCCGACACCCAGAACGATCTGATAGAACACTCGGTGATAGTTGCGCCAGGTACTTTGCGAGGCAGACGAGTAGCCTTGCCAGCGGCTGTTGATAATGCCCAGCTCTTCCGGCGCGATGCTCAGCAGGGCCTTGTCGAGGATCGAACCCAGCTCTTTGGCGTCGCGTCCGGTCGCCAGGGAGAACGCGGCTTGCCGGGTACCGATAGTAGTGCTGATTTGAAGTGCGTGCTCGAAGATTCGCGATGAGATGAAATAGTTGGCAATCACTAATGAGCTCACCGTCCCTTGCGCCTGACCCTCGGCGAGCAATTCCACGGCGCTGAAGGTGTCCGGCGTTTCGATCAGATGGATTCGCGGGAACTCGCGGCGCAGGTAATCCGCCATAGGATTGCCTTGGGCGATGGCCAGGCGCTTGTCCGTGAGTTGCGTCAGATTTGACGGGCTGTCGGCAGCTTTGCGAGTGAGCAGTACAACGGAGTTTTCCAGATAAGGACGGCTGAAGTTCAGCATCGCTTCACGTTGGGTGCTGGGGAGCAGGGCGGCAATCAGGTCGGCCTGATGGCTGTTGACCTGCTCGATCATCTCGTCATCGTTACGGCTGCGATGGATCTCGAAGCGCAAACCGGTGCGCAATCTGATCAGTTCGAGCAAGTCGGCGGATACGCCCCTGAAGTTACCGTCGCTGTCGAAAAAGGTCAGCGGGGCCAACGCTTCGTTGACCACGACCCGCACGACGGGATGTTGCGCCAGCCAGCGTTGTTCACGGTCGCTGAGTTGCAGTTTCTGATCGGTGAGAAGAATGTCACTGCCCGCACTCCAGCGTTTGGCGATGTTTTCTCGCTCGCTGCCAGGGGTCGCTTTGAGGATGGCGTTGATGATCCCGAGCAGAGCCGGGTTGCCCTTGTGTACGGCGAAGCTGAAACCGTGGGCCTCGTGTTTACCAAAGTTGGCCATGCGGATGTTGTTTAGATACCCCTTGTTGATGATGTAATGGGTTGAAATGGTGTCGCCCAGAAAAACATCGGCCTGGTCGAAAGCCACCGCATTGATTGCATTCTGGTAGGAGGGGTAGGAAGTGATGATCGCTTTCGGGTACAGGGCTTTGACTTCGTCCAGCGGCAAGTAGTGATAAACCATGCTCAGGCGTAGTCCGGCGAGCCCGTCGCTCAGGGATCTGGTTTCGCCTTCCCGTGTCACCAGAACCGGTTGATCCACGGCATAGGGCAAGGACAGCACGATGTCCGCATTGCGGGCTTCAAAACCATTGGCGCTGCCGAGCATGTCGACCTCGCCTTTTTCCAAGGCTTTGATCGCGTCTCCCCGGGAAACGTAGCGCTGGACCTTGACTGGCAGGCCGGTGGCCTTGCCCAGGATGCCCGCGTAATCAGCAGTGAAACCTTCGTAGTCGCGGCCGCTGATGGTCAGGTCGAAAGGAGGGTAGTCGGGGGCAGAGGTGCCCAGAATCAGTTCACGCTTATTGTTAAGCCATTGTTGTTGCGATTTATCCAGTTGGACTTCCATGTGTCCGGTCATTGAGCGACTGAGCAGAGTGTACTGCTCGCTCGCCGTCGGTGCCGCGTGCGCTGAGGTGCTCAGACATAAACCCGCGACCAGCGGTATCAGATAATCCATTAAACGACTGGGCATCCTGTTTCTCACACTAACGCGTTGCGTTTTGCCATATCAATGAGTTCAACGAGTGATTTGGCTTTGAGTTTTTGCATGAGACGTTTTTTGTAAGTGCTGACAGTCTTGTTGCTCAGGAACATGCCCTTGGCAATTTCCTTGTTAGTGCGGCCTTGGGCAAAAAGTTGCAATACCATCAGCTCTCGGTCATTGACTGACTTGAACAGTTCAAGGTCGGAATATCGTTCATCGTCAGCACGGACAGGATTCAAGGCCTGGCTGGGAAAATAGTTGTAACCTGATAGTACCGCTTTAATTGCGCTCACCAGTTCACTAAGGTCTTCCTGTTTGCATACATACCCGGACGCGCCGGATTGCATGCAGCGAATACCGAAAAGTGTCGGGCACTGGGCTGTTAGAACCAGCGTTTTGAGGGGGGTACTCATTGCGTTGAAGCGGGAGAGAACTTCCAGCCCATCCAGTTTGGGGATGCTGATGTCAAGAATGACCAGGTCTGGCATGCATTCACGAACCATCTGCATGGCATCGACCCCATTATCAGTTTCGCCGACGACTTTGTAACCCTCATGTTCGAGCAACATTCGGACGGCAAGACGGATGACAGGGTGATCGTCGACAATAAAAACGGAGTTCATAATCAAATCCCATACGCGCTCAAATAAAGCGCGCACCTTAGCTCAGATAGTTGAGGGGGGGATCAACTGACAGGCCTGTAGTGGCAATATAAGATAATTCCTACATTCGAAGAAGAATCGGACTACGGATCAACTAGGTTTTGCATGAGGATCAGTCAAGGTGTTGTTTGTGCGTTTGGTGGGTCGGACAGATTGATTTGAAATGGATTAGATTGTTGTTTAAATGTTTTTTAGTGTGTCTTTGTTTGGGGGCTTTTTTACAGTGAAATCAAGGTCAATAAGTTTCTAAGGTCTGATTGTTTCAGGGGTTTTATCAAATAGCCCAACAAGGGCAGCCCGTGTTCGACGGCTATTCTTTCAAGAGCGTCCAGTTCAATGGATGTCAGACTACTCAGCACAATGGCCTGTCTGATCATTCCCATTTGGCTGGGTGGCCTTGAGCTGGAGGGGGTGGTCTTCCACCAGCAAGATGCGCCAATCGTGTTCAGACATGGGTTTTTTCATGCTTCATCTGTCGAGCAGAGGGCGCGTGATGATTTCGCGATCGGACCGTTCATTCGATCAGTCGGCTCTGTACTGGGCGTAGGGCGATTCTGCTGACGCGCGGATTGAAACGAGAAATGGGCAGAACGTCGATCAGCCGGTCAGGAGGCCCTGACGCGGCTGAACGATGCACGGTTATCCGTGGCTTGAGCGACCGGTCATTTCCAGTGCCATTTGACTGGCATAGCTGTCGGTCATGCCGGCGATGAAGTCGATCATTCTCAGGAACGAGGTGTGTAAAGGACCATGAGGATCGGGCGCATTGTTGCCTAGCAGGTCGAGGATGCGCCGGCTCTTGAAGGACGGTGTTCGACCGTTGTGTTGTTCCAGTGCTGCGCCACAGAATGCGTTGAGGAGGATTTCGAGGGTGGTATAAGCGCCGATTTCGTGCAGCGTCTTGCGCTTGTCCTGGAAGATCTTTTTGCGCGCCATGTCTTTGGCATTCAAGACGCAGCGCTTGGCCGGACCATGCATGTGCTCCACCAGATCGCCGGGCAGCGTGCCGGCCAGCAGCGAGTCCTGTTGCTCGACGAAGGCCCGGGCGGCGGCATTGGTCAGGTGCTCGATGGCCTTGCCCCGCAGGATCGCCAGTTTACGCCGACGCGAATCCAGTGGGCCCAGTTGGCGATAGGTTTCCGGGAGATCATCACCCACCAGGTCGAGCAGCAAAGACTCGACTTCGGCGTACTCCAGCAGGTCCATTTCCAGGCCATCTTCCAGATCGATCAGCGCGTAACAGATATCGTCCGCAGCCTCCATCAGGTACACCAGTGGATGGCGTGCCCAGCGCTGTTCCTCCAATTGCGGCAAGCCGAGCTTAAGGGCGATCTGCTCCAGCAACGGCAGTTCGCTCTGATAGCAGCCGAACTTGTGCTTTTTGTAGCCCAATGAATCGGCGTGCTTTGCCGTCCACGGGTATTTCAGATAAGTGCCCAGCGTGGCGTAGGTCAGCCGGGTGCCGCCGTCGAATTGATGGTATTCGAGCTGGGTGAGCACCCGGAAGCCTTGGGCGTTGCCTTCGAAGTTCAGGAAGTCATTGCGTTCGACGTCGCTCATGGCGTCCAGCCAGCCACGGCCGGCGGCCTGCTGGAACCAGTGACGGATCGCGTCCTCGCCGGAATGCCCGAAGGGTGGATTGCCGATGTCATGGGCCAGGCAAGCCGATTGCACCACCATCCCCAGGTCGCTCGGTTCGCACCAGTCGGGCAAGGCGCTGCGAATGGTCTCACCGACGCGCATGCCCAGCGATCGACCCACACAGCTGACTTCCAGCGAGTGGGTCAGGCGTGTGTGGATGTGATCGTTGCTGGTGACCGGGTGGACCTGAGTCTTGCGCCCGAGGCGGCGAAAGGCACCCGAGAAGATGATGCGATCGTGGTCTTTGTGAAAAGGGCTGCGGCCGAGTTCTTCCGGGCTGTGCAGAGGCTTTCCGAGGCGTTCGCGGGTAAGCAGGGTTTGCCAATCCAAGGCTGGACTCTCCGTCAGGTGACTGAGCCTCTAGCTTCCGGGTTCGTGCCTGCGCCTGCAAGCAGTACTAGAGCCCGGCGGCGTCGATGTCGATGAGCAGCAGTCGCTCGCCGTTGTCGAAAAATTGCCCGGCGGTGAGGCAATACTGATTGCTGGTGGCATCGCGGTAGGTCGTGGACAGTGTCAGGCGCCGCTCATCCCAGCCCTCGGCCAGCAACTGATAGAAATAGGGTCGCCACGACCAGTTATGACCCAGGTAGCGGTTATCGGCCTCCCAGCCGTTGTTGCGCCATTCCAGATTGGGCGTCAACTGGGTGCCGTGACGGTCGCATTGATAGAAGCGCAATAGCCATGGAAACGCCTGCAGCTGTGGCAAGGCGTTCAGCGGCGCACGGGCCAGGGCCCAGGCTTGCAGGATCGCCATCAATTCGCAGAGTTGCTGGCGCATGATCATCAGTCGACCGCGTTCGCCCAGTTTCTGCTGAACATAACGCTGGCGCAGTTGCGCGAAACGTTCGACAAAGGCGTCGGTGGCGAAGAAGTCCTCCTGCGCCCGGGCAAAGAGAAATCCTTGTACGTAACGCGAGCCGCACTCCAGGGCGAAATTGAGCTGATCTTCGGTTTCCACTCCTTCGGCAATGATCCAGCACCCGGTTTTCTCGGCCATTTGCGCCAGGGCTTTCACCACGTCGCTACTGGGGCCGCCCAATGCCGCGGCCTGGAACAGTCGCATATCGAGCTTGAGAATGTCCGGTTGCAGGGCCAGCACGCGATCAAGTTGCGAGTAACCGGCACCAAAATCATCGATGGCGATCCGTGCCCCGGCGTGTCGATAGCGTGCCACGACCTCGGCCAGGCGCTGGATGTCGCCCCCCAGTTCGGTGATCTCGAAGACGATGCGTTGCGGATCGACGTTGTGTCGGCTCAATTGCTTGAGGCTCGGTAGAGCCTGGTCCGGCCGTAAGCGGTTGATCCAGCGCGGTGATATGTTCAGGCTCAGAAACCAGTCCGATGGCGCTTCATGCAAACGGCTCAGCGCGTTATCGCGGATCTGCCGGTCAAGGCGACGAAGGGCGATGGCGGGTGTTCGCGGGTCGGCGAACAACGGCCCCACCGAAGCCAGTTGACCGTCGGCCTGTCGCAGTCGACCCAGCGCTTCCACACCCGCGATACGGCCCGTGGCGGTATCGATAAATGGCTGAAAGCAGGCGAGCGGTTGCCCGTCGATCACGAGGCCTCCTTAGTAAGGTCTTGTTTTTGGATTGAGCTGTTCGCCGGGTAGGCACACAGGATTGAACCTCTCGATAAAGAGGTTAATCCCGGTGGTGTTGCAAGAATGCAGCCAGATAGTGGCTATTCAGTCTTTGCGCGAAGAACCCTGCATGACCAATTTGATCAGGGGGCCCAGCGTTGTGCCCAGGCGAACCAGCCGGGTCAGGCTGCCGGTACCGCCGTTCTTGGCACCTTTACCGGTCAGAAAACCGAGCAGCGTCACGGCGGCCATGCCCCAGAGCGGGGCGTGCTTGATGCCGAAGCCATCGTGCAGGTTTTTCGTCATCCCGCGTACCCGCTGCAGGGGTTGCAGCAATTGCGCGGATTCGTGACGGATTTCCTGGCGATGCATTTCCATGCGCAGGCGTATCAGCGCCTTGCGCATTTCGGTGCGAGAGCTGTTATGGGGCAATTCAGGCAGGCTCATGGCAGCAGGCGCTCCCTATCGTTGGCCAATTCTTCCAGGGTGCCGTGGAAGGGTGAGGACTCATCGAAAATCGCTGCTTTCAGGCGCATGGCGCAGAAAACTGCAGCCAGGGTGTAGAACACACAGAGTCCGATGATCGCTGGCAGACGGTAGGTGTCCCAGAACAGAATCAGCACCAGCGTCGACAAGCCCACCAGCAACAGCAACGCAAAGACCAGCGCCAGGCCTGCAAACAGCAACAGGCTTACGGTGCGCGCTTTCTGTTCCTGCAACTCGATGCCGAACAGTTCGACATGGCTGTGCAACAGTCCAAGAAAAGCGGCACCCAGGCGCCGCGATGAAGAGCTTGTGCCCGTCGCGGACGAGCTGGATTCACCGATAGACATATCAGCGCCGAGTGGCCAGCAGGCCAATCAGAAAACCGACACCCGCCGCAATCCCGACCGATTGCCATGGATTGGTCTGCACGTAATCTTCGGCAGCGGTAACGGCAGCCTGGCCGCGTTCGCGCAGGGAGTCTTCGGTCAGCTTCAACGTTTCGCGGGCACGCAGCAGGCTGTCGTGGATCTGGGCGCGCAGCTCATCGGCCTGATCGCCAGCCAGGGTTGCGGTGTGTTCCAGCAACCGCTCGGTGTCGTTGACCAGAGTCTGAAAGTCGTTCATCAGGATATCTTGAGCAGTCTTTGCTTTGATGCGGGCCATTGGTGATCTCCGTAATTGGCTTCTGAAGCGTTCGAGTATGAGCGTTATGTGAAGGTTCAGTACAAATGACTGGTACAACTTTTGCTATGTCATGGTGCATCAGCCCGCGCCGTTGCGCTGTTGCCGGGCATGATTTCAGGAAAACCCTGATTCAAACAATTAAAACTCGCGTCTAGGTTTCAGCCTTGTGCGCCAAAGCGGTTCATGGGGATCAATGCCTTGATCCTGCGAGCCGCAACTTGGTGCACAAATTCTCTGCGCGAACCGCTTTGGTGCCTTTTAGCCTTCAGGTCTGCCAACCCATGGAAAATCTGCAAAGCGCTGTGGACAGTCTGGTCCATAGCTCCAATACGTTGTTCATTCTTATCGGTGCAGTCATGGTTCTGGCCATGCACGCCGGTTTTGCCTTTCTTGAAGTCGGCACGGTTCGACAAAAGAATCAGGTCAACGCCTTGTCGAAGATCCTCAGCGACTTCGCCATTTCGACCCTGGCCTACTTCTTTATAGGCTATTGGATTTCCTACGGGGTCACCTTCATGCAACCAGCGGCGGTGATCAATGCGGATCATGGCTACGGGCTGGTTAAGTTTTTCTTTCTGCTGACCTTCGCGGCGGCGATTCCGGCGATCATTTCCGGAGGCATTGCCGAGCGCGCCAGATTCGTTCCGCAGTTGTGTGCGACGGCGCTGATCGTGGCGTTCATCTACCCGTTCTTTGAAGGCATGATCTGGAACGGCAACTTCGGGCTGCAAGCCTGGTTGCTGGAACAATTTGGTGCCAGCTTCCATGACTTCGCGGGCTCGGTCGTGGTCCACGCCATGGGCGGATGGCTGGCCCTCGCGGCGGTGTTGTTGCTCGGCCCCAGGCAAGGGCGTTATCGCGAAGGGCGGCTGGTGGCGTTCGCACCGTCGAGCATTCCCTTCCTGGCATTGGGTTCGTGGATCCTGATCGTCGGTTGGTTTGGCTTCAACGTCATGAGCGCCCAAACGCTGCAAGGCGTCAGCGGATTGGTCGCGGTGAACTCGCTGATGGCCATGGTCGGCGGCACCGTGGCGGCACTGATCGTCGGACGCAACGACCCGGGGTTTCTGCATAACGGTCCACTGGCCGGGTTGGTGGCGATCTGCGCAGGTTCCGACCTGATGCACCCGGTGGGCGCGCTGGTCACCGGTGTGATCGCCGGGACCCTGTTCGTCTGGTGCTTCACCGCGGCTCAAGTCAAATGGCGCATCGACGATGTGCTGGGTGTCTGGCCGTTGCATGGTTTGTGTGGTGTCTGGGGAGGACTCGCCTGCGGCATCTTCGGTCAGAGTGCATTGGGTGGTCTGGGTGGGGTGAGCCTGATCAGCCAGTTGATCGGCACCTCGTTGGGTGTGATCGTCGCGTTGCTCGGTGGTTTTGTGGTGTACGGCGGGATCAAGGCGTTGCATGGTCTGCGCCTGAGCCAGGAAGAGGAGTATTACGGTGCGGACTTGTCGGTGCACAAGATCGGCGCCGTGAGCCAGGACTGATTCACTTTTCTTCATCGTCGCTCCCGGGATAAAAACCGTGTAGCAGACGATAACGGTCATGCCGTATCTGGTCGGCCCGCTCCTGTACCTGATGCGCGGGTAAACCCAGCATGATCAGGGCGTGGGAGGCGAGCATCAGGCTCGATTCCAACAGCTCGGGCACGACTTCGCTGGCGCCGGCCGCTTTCAACTCGGTCAGTTGGCTGTCGTCTCGAGTGCGCACCAGGATCGGAATCTTCGAGTTCAATCGGCGCGCTTCCTGGAGAATCAAGAGCGCGATGTCGGTCTGGTCCACGGCAATCACCAGCAGCCTGGCCCGCGCCAGCCCTACCGCGAGCAGCAATTCACCGCGCCGCGAGTCGCCGTAATGCACACAGGTTTCATCCACGGCAGCTTCCTGGACACGCACCGGATCGGTGTCCAGCGCAAGGTAAGGTTGGCGCGCGGGTGGCGCACCCCCGGCGCGGGCCGGGCCCCCCCCCCCCGGAAC
>NZ_JASCOM010000066.1:0-26753 GCF_029959925.1 Pseudomonas sp. PS02303 | reverse complement strand
CGCGATAGCGGTGTGTCAGACACCATCAATGTCGACTGACAGGCAGCTATCGCGAGCAGGCTCGCTCCTACAGGGGGATGGGTGATGTTGAGATTGTGGTCGGGTCATCTGTGATCCGGCGCTCACCAACAGCGTCTAGCCTCCGTGTCCCCGCAATCCCACGGGGCGAGACTTCGGAACCCGGCATGCAAGCGCTGTTGAACGAGATCCTTGACGCCGTCCGGCCGCTGATCGGTCAGGGCAAGGTGGCTGACTACATTCCTGCCCTCGGCACGGTGCCGGCCAATCAGTTGGGCATTGCCGTGTATGGCAACGATGGCGAGCTGTATTGCGCGGGCGATGCCGATACACCGTTTTCGGTGCAGAGCATTTCCAAGGTGTTCAGCCTGGTGCAGGCCATCGATCACTCCGGCGAGGCGATCTGGGAACGCCTCGGTCACGAGCCTTCCGGGCAGCCGTTCAACTCGCTGGTGCAGCTGGAATTCGAGCGCGGCCGCCCGCGCAATCCCTTTATCAATGCCGGTGCACTGGTGATCTGCGACATCAACCAGTCACGCTTTGCCGCGCCAGCGTTGTCGATGCGCGACTTCGTCCGTCGCTTGTCCGGCAATCCGCAGGTGATGGTGGACGGCAAGGTCGCCGAATCCGAATACCAGCACCGCGCGCGCAATGCGGCCATGGCCTACCTGATGCAGTCGTTCGGCAATTTTCACAACGACGTAGAGGCCGTGTTGCGTAGCTATTTCAGCCATTGCGCGGTGCGCATGAATTGCGTGGACCTGGCCCGGGCGTTCTGCTTCCTGGCCAACGACGGGTTCTGCAAACACAGCGGCGAACAGATCCTTACCGCGCGCCAGACCCAGCAGGTCAACTCGATCATGGCCACCAGCGGGCTGTACGACGAAGCCGGCAACTTCGCCTACCGCGTCGGCTTGCCGGGCAAAAGCGGTGTGGGCGGGGGAATCGTCGCGGTGGTGCCGGGGCAGTTCACGGTGTGCGTCTGGTCACCGGAACTGAATGCCGCCGGCAACTCGCTGGCCGGCATGGCGGCGCTGGAATTGTTGAGCCAGCGAATTGGCTGGTCGGTGTTCTGAGGCATTCGGGCCTGAGCGATTAATGACGCTCCCTGGATTTTCCTATACATTTTCCAGCCGCCCACAGCATGGTGAAACCGCTTCATGTCTCTTGCGCTCGAACGTCTAGTCGCTGGCACGCCGATCCCTTTTGCCGGTAATCGTGTCACTGTCGTCAGCCCCGAACTGGCCGCGCGCTTTCAGCCCGGGGACCATTTGCTGGTCGAGCAGGTCAGCGGCGAATTGTTGCTGATCCCGGTGGTTGACCAGCAAGCGGCCGCCGTCGCCATCGAGCGCGCTGAAGCGGCGTTCAGTGCGCTGTCCAGCGTCCCGGATCAGGCGATCAGTGCGTTCTTCGATCTGTTTGCCCAACGCCTGGAAACCCCCGAGTGCTGGGCCTTGATCGAGGCCGCCAACCTGGCCGACATCAAGCGCGCCAAGGCCCGCGGGCGTTCCACCACGCGACTGCTCGCCGATGAACGCATGCGCCGCGACATGATTGCCGGCCTGCGGGCCTGGCGCGATGCGTCGGCGACTCGCGGCAAGGTCATCAGTTGCGTCGAGCACGACGGCTGGAAGGTCGAGCAAGTGGTGTCGCCGCTGGGCATCGTCGCATTTGTGTTCGAAGGCCGGCCGAATGTGTTCGCCGACGCCGCCGGTGTGTTGCGCACCGGCAACACCGCCGTGCTGCGCATTGGCAGCGATGCGTTGGGCACCGCTCAGGCCATCGTCACTCACGCATTGAACCCGGCACTCAGCGACGCCGGTTTGCCGAACGGCGCGGTGTCCTTGGTGGAAAGCGTCAATCACGCCGCCGGTTGGGCGATGTTCGCCGACCGTCGTTTGTCGCTGGCCGTGGCCCGGGGTTCGGGGCGGGCGGTCAGCCAACTGGGCAGCATCGCCCAACAGGCCGGCACCGCTGTCAGTCTGCACGGCACTGGTGGCGCCTGGCTGATCGCTGACAAAGACGCCGATGCCCAGCGCTTTGCCGCCGTGGTACGCAATTCTCTGGACCGCAAAGTCTGCAACACCTTGAACGTCTGCCTGATCCAGCGCGACCGCGCCGCTGAGCTGGTGCCGTTGTTTCTCGACGCCCTCCAGCAGGCGGGCACCGCCCGGGGCCAGGGTTGCAAGCTGCACATCGTTGAAGGCAGCGAGTCGTGGTTGCCGACTGAATGGCAAACCGGCAGCGTTGAGGTGTATCGCGCCGAAGGCTACCAGACCGAAGCACTGGCCGAACCGTTGCCCGAGGAGCAGTTGGGCCGCGAGTGGGAATGGGAAGAGACGCCTGAAGTCAGCCTGAAGATCGTCGATGACCTGGACAGCGCCATCGCCTTGTTCAATCGCTACAGCCCGCAGTTCACCGTGTCGCTGATCAGCGAAGACGGGGCCGCGCATGAGCGTTTCTACAACGCGGTCAACGCGCCGTTTGTGGGCAACGGAATTACCCGCTGGGTCGACGGCCAATATGCGCTGAACAAGCCGGAACTGGGGCTTTCGAACTGGGAGAGCGGTCGGCTGTTTGCCCGCAGTGCGATTCTTTCGGGAGACGGGGTGTTCACCATTCGCAGTCGCATGACCCAGACCGATCTGTCGGTCAAACGCTGACATTCCTGGCACAGGCAACGATCGCACTATAATTAAGGTGTGTTTGCGTCTGTGTCTTGAGTGAGGGCTGCGTCATGAAACTTCATTCTTTTCGGCATTACTCCCACGATCTGGAAACGGTCGTGCACGACACATGGATCACCGGCCGGGTGAAGTCGGCCCTGGCGTTGGCCGAACCCAGCCTCGGCCTGCAGATCCATGTCAAAACCCTTGCGGGTACGGTGGCGTTGAGCGGTCGGGTCAACACCCATAAACAGTGTGAGCAGGCTGTTGCTCTGGCCCGTTCGGTGCCGGGCGTCGTCGAAATCGATGCCAGGGATTTGCGGACCCACGTGTTCACGCCAGGCAGTAATCCGGTTCCCCCCAACGCCGAAGAAACCGCCGAGCGTCGGCCATCATCGTCAGCAAAAGACGATCACTGATCAGGACGACCTTGTGAGTGCAGCGCTCCCGTGAACCGGGAGCGCCTTGGTGTGGGCATTTCAGCTCGAACAACAATGGATTGCGTTTTTTGGGTGTTCTCTCGCTGGAAGCAAAGGCGGATGATTGGCCGTTCCCCAGAGAGGTGTACCCGATGAAACGTGTCCTCATGTTGTTGGCCAACGGTGTCGAGCCACTGGAAATGGCGGCGTTCACCGATGTGCTCGGTTGGGCCAATCTGCTTGGCGACCAACCCGTGGAATTGATCAACGCCGGCCTCCGGCGGAATATCGTGACGACCTTCGGGTTATCGTTCAATCCGGCTCATTTATTGAGCGAGGTTGATCTCGACAGCTTCGACGCGTTGGCATTGCCCGGTGGTTTCGAACCCTCGGGCTTCTACGAAGAGGCCTTGAGTGAGCCGTTTCTGGCGGTCATCCGGCACTTTGTCGCGGCCGGTAAAACCGTCGCCAGTGTCTGCGTGTCGTCGGTGTGCCTGGGCGTTGCCGGGGTGCTGAAAGACAAAGATGCCACGACCTATCACCAGGTCGGTGGCAAACGCAAAAACCAGCTGGTTGAAACCGGTGCCCGTTTCGTCGACTGGCCTGTGGTGGTGGATGGCCGCATCATCACGTCAAGCGGCCCCGGCACGGCAACGGAAGTCGCCTTCGTGCTGCTGGAACAACTGACCAGTGCTGCAAATGCGGCGGATATCCGGCAGAAAATGCGTTTTCCAACACCGTCTCGCCAGTGGTATGAAACGCCGCAAGTGCCTTGATCCGGCACGCCCTTCATTTGCCTCGTACATCCAGGGAACCGCTTTAGTCGAGCGCATTCGTCGCGCTCGACCTTCCAGGTTCTGCCACCCATCCCATCAAGCAGCTTCGACGGCTTTGCCATACACGGCGCACGTGGTCGGGTGTTCGGCCAGTGACACAAAGCGGCGACTGCCGGCCTCCAGGGCATCGATCGAACCGGTCTCGATGTCGTAGACCCAGCCATGCAGGTTCAACTGACCTTTTTCCTGGGCCAGGCGCACGCTCGGATGCGTCTGGATGTTGGCCAGTTGCGCGATGACGTTCTCCCGGACCATCGAACTCACCTTCGCCGCGTCATTGGCGTGAGGGCGGGATTCGTTGATGACCTTGGCGGATTCAGCGTGTTGCAACCAGCCACTGACGGCGGGCAAGTGATCCATGCATGTGCACTTGGCGATGGCGGTCATGGCGCCGCAATCCGAGTGGCCGCAGATCACAATGTCAGTCACGCCGAGCACTGCGACTGCATATTCGACCGTGGCCGAGACACCACCCGGGTGTGGGCTGTAGGAGGGCACGATATTGCCGGCGTTGCGGATCACAAACAGTTCTCCGGGTTCTTGCTGGGTCAGCAGTTCGGGGACCACGCGGCTGTCGGAACAGGTGATGAATAACGTGCCGGGATGCTGGGTGGTGGCCAGGTGTTTGAACAGGTCGGTGCGTTGCGGGAACGCTTCGTTCTGGAACTTCAAAAAACCTTCGATGAGCGCTTTCATGGTGACGTCCTCATAAGTGATGAACAGGGGCTACTCAGCTCGAGCAACCGGTTCCGAATTCGCTGAATTGCAGAATGTGAGTGGTGCCTTTGGAATCCTGGTACGTCATTTCCACCGGGACCACGCCGCAGACATCGGCGGTCGGGGTAATTGCCACGACGTGGGCGATGTCCAGGCTCATGCCGTATTGATAGGCAACGGCTGCGTCCTGGGCTTGAACCTGGGCCGATACGCCCGCGATCAACGAAAGAGCCAGCATCATTTTTTTTATGGGGCATCCTCCGGACGAGTGTGGTGGCTGACAAAGTGTGTGGGGTGTTGGGTCTGGCCCGCACCGGAGTGCGGACCGGTTCAACTTAGAAAGGACGCAGGGGCAGGAACTTGCCGTCGAGGGTGATGACTGCGCGGTGGCCGCCTTCCGGGTCTTCGACTTTCTTCATGTCCAGCTTGAAGTTGATCGCGCTGATGATGCCGTCGCCGAATTGTTCGTGAACCAGGGCTTTCAACGTGGTGCCGTAGATCTGGATCATCTCGTGGAAACGGTAGATGGTCGGGTCGGTTGGAACGCCTGAGAGGCTGCCGCGCAGCGGGATGATTTGCAGGCGGGCCACGGCGTCGGCGTCCAGATCCAGTTTTTCGCCAACCACTTTGGCGGCTTTTTCTGGCAGCGGTTGTTGGCCGAGCAGGGCGGCGGTGACGTAGGCCAGGCTCAGGCCGGTGCCCTCGGCCATGTCTGCGAAGGACAGGTTTTTGCGCGCTTTGGCGTCGAGGATTTTGGCGGTCAGCTCGAGACTGGTGTCGTTGTAAGCGTGGGACTGTTGCATGGTGTTTCTCCTATCGGGGTTGTGTTGCTTGGGTGTGAAGCAATCTTCTGCCGATTGATCCATAGCGTCCAAGACCGATATACAATGCATTGCATAAGTACTGCCTATAGATGGTGAGCCCCATGCTGCTGCGACATCTGCGTTACCTGCTGGCGGTTGCCGACCACGGCGGCTTCACCCGCGCCGCCGAGGCGCTGCACGTTTCACAACCGACCCTGTCCCAGCAAATCCGCCAGCTTGAAGAAACCCTGGGCGTGAGCCTGTTCGACCGAACGTCGCGCACGGTCAAGCCGACCGATGCGGGCCAGGCCTACATCGAGTGTGCACGTCGGGTATTAGTGGAACTGGAAGCCGGCAAACGGGCGCTGCATGACGTGAAGGATTTATCGCGCGGCACCTTGCGCCTGGCGATGACGCCGACGTTCATGGCGTATCTGGTGGGGCCGTTGGTGCGCGATTACGTGGCGCGGTATCCGAACATCCATCTGCAGATTTTCGAGTTGTCGATGGACGACATCGAGGCTGGGCTGGTGGATGACTCGCTGGACATTGCCATCGCGTTTACTCAGGTGAGAAACGCCGACATCGAATCGATCCCGGCGTTTACCGAAACCCTGGGGGTGATGGTGGGACGGGATCACCCGCTATATGAACGGCGAGCCGCGTTGTCCGCTGAAGAGGTGGCGCAGTTGGATTTTGCGCTGCTGGCCCCGGACTTCGTCACCCGCACCCGCATCGATGACTATTTTGCGCAGGAGCAGATCACGCCGAAGGTGGTGATTGAGGTGAATTCGGTGAGCACCTTGCTGGAGGTGATTCGGCACACGGCTATCGCCACCATTCTTCCCGAACCGATTGCCACCCAGGACCGGGCACTGCGCAAAATTCCGTTGCTGGGGGACGCGCCTACACGCGGGGCGGCGCTGCTTCGACGCAAGAACAACTATCACAGCGCGGCGTCGGTGGCGTTCATGAATCTGGTGTTGGGCGCGGTGGCGACGGAGTCAGTCGTCCAGTGATTGGCAGATGCCATTGGGGGCTTTGCCCGTGGAGCTCACGGTCACCGAGTCATCATCGGCGAGAACGATCGAAATCGTCACGCCTGATCCCTTGGCTTCGAAGCTGCGCTCTTTGATCATGGCTTTGGTTTCGGCTTCTACGTTGTTGATCAACACCGGTCCGTCCTGATCCGCGTGAACGATGATTTTTCCGGGGCATTCGACATCGAATGATGGAACACCTTCGATCTTGTTTGCGTGAGCAATCGTTGCAGTGGATAGCAACAGCAGAAATGTCAGGGCATTTTTCATCGCAAGTCTCCATGGGCACAGCAGCGAGTACGCTTAACGATAGCTGTATTTGCCGCGCACGAGACAAACAAAAAAAGGCCCCGCTCGATCATACGAGCGGGGCCTTTTTTATAGAGGAGCAGCGGGGGGGGGATATCAGTAGAACCGGTCAATCACCCGAACTTCGTTCTGGTTCTGCATCGAGGCCCACGCCTGTTTCAGCGTTTGCAGAACATTACCGATGAAGTCCTTGTCGGCCGCGGCTTTCTTGCCGACATAGCCTTGGCCGCGACGGTACATCTTCAGTCGGGCCAGCAGGTTCTGGTTGTTCTGGTCGAACTCCGCTTCATGGGCGTGTGGCGACAGGCAATCGATATGAACCTGGCCCGATTTGCTGATCCACAGAATGTGGCTGTCGTGGCTGTCTTTTTGCGCAGCGAAGATACGAGCCAGTTCATCGATAGTAGGTTGATTGTTCAGATTCATAATATGCCCCTTGACCATTTGGTGATCTTTCAAAGTTGATTCGCTAATACAGGTAGCCCATCGGTTAGTTGATCCCTGGCACCGAAACCAGGACGTCAGCGATCAGCCGTCGATTTGACGGGGTCTCGCGTCTGTTGCATGTAGTCGTGTTGAATAACTGCTACGCAATAGCGTCACAACGAAGAGAAGCAGCGAAAACCTGGAGGCCACCGCCGACTTTTTAGGGTCGGCCACAAGCTTCATGAGGATTGATCGCCAGCGCTTCTCGTCTTTGTACTGGACGTTCGGGCCAGGTCAGCTTCTTCAATCTGCCTTGTGGGCAGCGTGTATCCGGGAAAAACAGCTCGGCGGTCAGACGAGCTTGCTCAAACATGTTGCCTTACTCCCGATCGGGGAGATGTCTGCATCATGCAAGGGCAAATCGGAGGCGTCAACCGTTATGTAGTGATTATTTTTAGTCACTACATATTGTCGGACAAAGCGCTTTGGAATTAAAAAGCAGCGACGCAACGCCCGGGTCAGGACGATGGCAGCAGATGTTGGAAGCGATAGAAGGTGCAGGGATAACCGTCTACCGACCGTTGATGCAGGGTGAACTCATCGCCTGCGATCTCGGGCATTACCTTGGCCCAGAAGTGCCGTGCAGGCACGTTCGCGTCGATGTGGAAAATCTGCCATTGACCGGGGATCCGGCTCAAGAGGGTGGACACGACAAACTTCGCGACACCTTGGCCACGAAAGCGCCGACTGACAAACAAGTAGCCGATGTTGTGCTCGGCGCCGTCGATATGCGTGTCGTCGTCCACGGTCACGAAACCGGCGAGTTCACCGTCCACCTTGATCAGAAATGGCTGGGTCCCAGGCTTGCGCCAGTAATCTTGGTTGGATCGGATGTCGAAGAAACCGTGCTCGCCGAGTTTCAGCGGTAGAAACTCGCTGAAGTCATGCATGTAGAACTGCATCAGGTTTTCAATCGTTTCCAGTTCGTCGCGGTGTGCGGCATGCAGTTCTATCGAGGGCATGCTGGGTTTTCTCCAGATCGAAGGGCCGTCCGTGGCTCTTTCGGGATCACTCAGTGCGGAGCGAAGTCGTATGTCCCACCCGTCTTCAACGCCGCGGCGTAAGCAGGACGTGCCTGGAAGCGATCAACCCAGGCCGCTACATGAGGGTAGTTGCCCAGCTTGCCTTGGGCGCGGGCAATCTCGCCGATAAAGCTCATCTGGATATCGGCGGCGCTGAATTCGTCACCCAGCAAATAATCGGACTGGCTCAAGGCTGTGTCGAGGTAGCCAAGGTAGTTGGCCACTTCCGAGTTGATACGCGGATGCAGTGGCGCACCGGCTTCACCCAGACGCCCGACGTACAGGTTCAACATCAGCGGCAGCATGGCCGAGCCTTCGGCGAAGTGCAGCCACTGGACGTATTCGTCATAGGCGGGGGTAGACGGATCGGGTTGCAGGCGCCCCTGGCCATGACGACGGATCAGGTAATCGATGATCGCAGAGGACTCGATCAATTTCTGCGCGCCATCTTCGATGACCGGCGATTTGCCCAGGGCGTTGATCGCTTTCAGTTCCGGCGGTGCCAGATTGGTTTTCGGGTCGCGCTGATAGCGTTTCAGCTCATAAGGAATGGCCAGTTCTTCCAGCAACCAGAGAATCCGCTGGGAGCGGGAGTTGTTGAGGTGGTGCACGATAATCATAAACAAGATTCCTGTAGCAGCTGTCGATTGAAACGAGGCTGCGATGCCGTTTCAGAAAATGGGGCCATCGCCGGGCTTGAAGAACACTAGACCATTACGGTCCGTTCGAAGTGCCCTCAAGCTTTACTGGCCGGTTTCGCCGCGCGTTTGGCGCCTGTCGACGGCTTGCGCTTGGCGGGCTTTCGTTTGTTTTTCCACGGAGTGGCGCCACGACCGGCCGGGCTCGCCGGTCCGCTGATGGTCAGGCTCAGGCCGGCGCAACGGGCGACCTGTTTGCTCATCCACGCGGCCTGTTTGGTGACGAATTCTTCCAGGCTCATCTCGCCGCTTTGCACCATGTCCAGCGCCTGTTCCCAGATGGCCGTGGTGCCGGGGTCGGCGATGGCGCGCGGCACCGCATCGATCAGGCTGAAGGCCGCCGGGGTCGCGGCCAGGGCCTTGCCGTTCTTGATCAGGTAACCGCGGTCGAGCAGGCCCTGGATGATCGAAGCGCGTGTCGCCTCGGTGCCAATGCCGGTGGTGTCCTTGAGCTTCTGTTTGAGCAGCGGGTCTTCCACCAGTTTGGCGACGTTCTTCATCGCTTTGATCAGGTCGCCTTCGGTGAATGGCTTGGGCGGTTGCGTCCAGAGGTCCTTGAGCTTCACGTCGGCCACCGCGCAGTCACGCCCTTCGGCCAATGCCGGGAGTGTTTGCGGTGCAGGTGCCTCGCGACCCTTGGCCGGGGCGAGCGCCTCGGGCAGGGCGCGTTTCCAGCCGGGCTCGACGATCTGCTTGCCGACGGCGCGCAAGGCTTCACCGGCGCAGTCGAAGTCGGCCTGGGTGCGGTCGTATTCATGGTTGGGCAGGAACTGCGCCAGATAGCGCGCGCGGATCAGGGTGTAGACCGCCCGTTGCTTGCCCACCAGTCGATCGAGATGCTTGGCCGCCGCCGTCGGGATGATGCCGTGGTGAGCCGTGACCTTGGCGTCGTTCCAGGCCCGTGAACGGCGCTGTGGCTCCAGGTGATCGTTCAGGGCGTTCAGGGACGGATCGGCCTGCCGGAGCGCGGCGAGAATGCCCGGGGCTTCACTGTGCTGGCTCAGCGGCAGGAAACCGCAATCGCTGCGCGGGTAGGTGATGACTTTGTGGGTTTCGTAGAGTGCCTGGGCGATGTCGAGGGTTTCCTGGGCGCCGAGCCCGAGCTTCTTCGAACAGACTTCCTGCAACGTGCCCAGGTCGAACGGCAACGGCGCGACGTCACGCATTCGCTCGGTGCGCAACTTGATCACCCGGGCACTCGCCGCGCTGCTGATGGCCGCAGCCGCTTGCTGCGCCAGCGCCTGATTCAGGCAACGATCCTGATCGTCACAGACGTCGGATGCCGCGCGCCACTGGGCGGTGAACGCCGTGCCGTCATGCAACAGCTGCACGTCGATGGCCCAATAGGCCACCGGTACGAAATCGGCAATGCTGCGGTCACGATCCACCACCAGCCGCAAGGTCGGTGTCTGCACCCGGCCCACCGGCAACACGCCCTGATAACCGGACTGACGCCCCAGCAACGTGAACAAGCGGCTCATGTTCATCCCGATCAACCAGTCGGCCCGGGAACGTCCCAGCGCCGAATGATAAAGGCTGAAAGTTTCGGCTCCCGGTTTGAGCGCCGCCAGCGCCTTGCGTATCGACGCATCGTCCAGCGCCGACAGCCACAGGCGCCGTATCGGCCCGCGATAGCGGCAATGCTCGACCAGTTCCCGGGCAATCATCTCGCCCTCACGGTCGGCGTCAGTGGCAATCACCAGTTCATCCGCCTCGCCCAGCAAGCGTTTGACGGCCTTGTACTGGCTGGCTGTGCGCGGTTTGACCGTCATCTTCCACTTGTCCGGAATGATCGGCAGATCCGCCAGCACCCAACGCTTGTAGCGCGCGTCGTAGGCGTCCGGCGGCGCGGTTTCCAGCAGATGGCCGATGCACCAGGTCACCGTGACGTCCGTTCCCAGCCAGCAACCGTCGCCCCGACGCTTGGCGCCGAGCACTGCCGCGATGTCTTTGGCCTGGGAAGGTTTTTCACAGAGGTACAGCTGCATAACCACCATCGTTCATCAAGTGTGCAAGAGGCGCACAGAATGGCGGGTGATGAGCAAGGGATCAATCATTATCTGTATGGATGTACAGCAAAGCTGTTGCGTTTGTTTGCGCCAGTCAAAACGGCCCGTTCGGCTGCGAGGCCGTCGTGGTGACGAAATTTGGGTTATACCTGACATTCGCAGTCTCAGGTTTCGGGGCCGCTGCGCGACCCATCGCGGGCAAGCCGGATCACCGTACCGCACGCTCCCACAGGTCCATCACCTTCATGAGGCACGTATTCCATGAAAAGCACCGGTCCCAGTCCTGTCATCACCATCGCCGAGCAGCCGGGCTGCCTGTTGGTAAAATTTCACGGTATTCAAGTGGCCGCTTCCTCGCGCGCACTGGTGCTGCTGGAGGCCAATTATCCTCCGGTGTACTACGTGCCCTGGGAGGACATCGACGAAAATTATTTCGCCCGCACCGACCACACGACCTATTGCCCGTACAAGGGCGACGCCACGTATTACAGCCTGCAAATCCCGGGGCATGAGGGCGCCAACGCGGTGTGGCGCTATGAAGACCCCAAAGTGTCGGTCGAACAGATTCGCGGGTATGTGGCGTTCTATCCCGATCAGGTTACGTTTGAGGTGCTCAAAGACGTTGAGTGAGGTTCGGCATTGACGGCAATGCTGCTCACTCACGCGCGATTTTTCAGGCCTACCTGCTTTTGTGGCGAGGGAGCTTGCTCGCGCTGGGCTGCGTAGCGGCCCCAAAAACAGGGCAACCCTACCGATTTTTGTGAGTGCTGCGCACTCAAGCGGGAGCAAGCTCCCTCGCCACAGGTTTTTCATTGGCTGAAGAGGTGATCAGGTGAGCAAATGCCCACATTAACCGAGCGTTTTCATTTCAGCGAACAGCCCCCACCAACGTCGATTCATCAATCTGACCAATCGAAGTGACCCCGGTCAGGGTCATGGCCACGCGCATTTCCTTTGCGAAAATATCCAGCATGTTCTCCACCCCGCGTTGACCATCGGCCGCCAGCGCATAAGCCATGGATCGCCCCAGCAATACACCTTTGGCGCCCATGGCCAGCATCCGCACCACATCCAGCCCCGAGCGAATACCCGAGTCGACCAGCACCGTCAGGTCATTGCCCACCGCTTGCATGATCGGCGGCAATGCCTGGGCGGTAGAAAGCACGCCGTCGAGCTGTCGCCCCCCATGGTTCGACACCACGATGCCGTCTGCGCCAAAGCTCACCGCATCCCTGGCATCCTGCGGGTCGAGGATGCCTTTGATGATCATCGGGCCTTTCCAGAAATCACGAATCCACTCCAGATCACTCCAGCTGATCGACGGGTCGAAGTTATTGGCCAGCCAGCCCATGTAGTCTTCAAGCGTGACGGCTTTGCCCAGGTACTTCGAGATGTTGCCCAGGTCGTGCGGGCGGCCCATGACCCCGACGTTGAACGCCCAGTCTGGGCGTGTCATGGCCTGAAGCATGCGTCGCGATGACGCAAAAGGCCCGGACATGCCCGAATGCGCATCCCGGTAGCGGGCGCCCGGGGTCGGCATGTCGACAGTAAACACCAGGTTTTTCACCCCGGCGGCCTTCGCTCGCTCCAGGGCGTTTTTCATGAAGCCCCGGTCTTTGAGCACGTACAGCTGAAACCAGATGGCTTGCTGGCTCTGCGCCACGACTTCCTCGATCGAACACACCGATACGGTTGAAAGGCACAGCGGAATACCTTTTTTCTCCGCCGCTCTGACCGCCTGCACCTCACCCCGGCGGGCGAACATGCCCGTCAGGCCGACCGGCGCCAATATGACGGGCATTGATAGGGGCTGATCGAAGAGGGTGGTTTCCAGGCTCAGGCTTTCGACGTTTTTCAGAATCCGCTGACGCAGGCTGATGCCCGCCAGGTCGGCGCTGTTGGCCCGTAGCGTATGCTCGGCATACGCCCCGCCATCGATGTAATCGAACAGAAAACGCGGGAGTTTGCGACGTGCTGCCTCGCGGTAGTCGGATGCGGATGAAATGATCATGGGGCCTCGGTCTGAAAGGGGGCGGGGCTGTGGCTTCGTCGAGCCTTGGGATCAGGGTAGCGTATGCAACGGCATGGACATACTGACTTCCCTGGCCTAAATATCCAGTCGCTTGAGTCGCGAAGCCAGTGTGGTGGGCTTGATGCCCAGCAGATCGGCCGCACCGCCTTTGCCGAAGAGCTTGCCCTTGGTCGCGGTCAGCGCGGCCTGCATGTTGCTGCGCTCCAGTTCGCGAATCTGCGCGTCGGTCAAAATGCTCTGACGAGTGATGTTCAGGGGCGTGCTGCCTTGATCGATTGCCGATTCGTCCGGCAGATCCAGATTGAGGTCCGCACCGATCGAGGTGATCAGCGCGCGCTCGATAACGTTTTGCAACTCGCGAATATTCCCCGGCCACGAGTAACGTTGCAGGCGCTCGATGTCGCCGTTACGCAGGCGCCGCCCGGGCATGTTCAGGCGCTTGCCTGTCTGCTTGAGAAAGTGCGCTGCCAGCGGCGCAATATCCATCGGGCGTTCACGCAGCGCCGGCGACTGGATCGGGAAAACGTTGAGGCGGAAATACAAGTCTTCACGGAAGTTTTTCGCCGTCACTTCCTGGCGCAGATCGCGGTTGGTCGCGGCAATGATCCGCACATCGACCTTGCGGGTGCGTTCTTCGCCGACCCGTTCGAACTGGCCTTCCTGCAACACCCGCAACAGTTTGCTTTGCAGCTCCAACGGGATTTCGCCGATCTCGTCGAGAAACAGCGTGCCGCCATCGGCCAGCTCAAAACGCCCGACGCGATCGCGCACGGCGCCGGTAAAGGCCCCACGGATATGCCCGAAGAACTCGCTTTCGAACAACTCCGCCGGGATCGCCGCACAATTGACCCGGATCAGCGGGTGGGCGTTGCGGCGGCTGGCCTGGTGGATCGCGCGGGCAATCAGCTCTTTGCCGGTGCCTGACTCGCCGTTGATGAGCACGCTGGCATCGGTGGGGGCGACCACGTCGATCTGCTTGATGATTTTCTTGATCGGCTCGCTCTGGCCGACGATCTCGCGGAAGTTGTGCTCGATGTGAATCTCTTCCTGCAAGTACGCGTTTTGTTCCTCAAGCCGCTCCTTGAGCACTTTGAGTTCTTCAAGGGCGCTTTGCAGCTGGTTTTCGGTGCTGCGCCGTTCGGTGATGTCGCGAAACACCACCACGGCGCCGACGATGCGGCCGTCGGAAATCACCGGCGTGCTGGTGAACTCCACCGGAAACGAACTGCCGTCCCGGCGCCAGAACACCTCCTGGCGCCCCTCATGAACCACGCCGTCGCGCACGGCTTTGTAGATCGGGCACTCTTCGACCGGGTAATGGCTGCCGTCGGCATGGGTGTGGTGGTGAATGCGGTGGATGTTTTTGCCGATCATGTCCTGCGGTTCCCAACCCAGCATCCGCGCGCCGGCCGGGTTGACGAAGGTGGCGAGGCCTTCGCTGTTGATGCTGTAGATACCGTCACCCACCGAACTCAGCAGCAGTTGGTTATCGCGTTCGCTTTCCTGGAACAGGTTGAGGATGTTGCGCCACTCGATCAGCCCGCCGCGCATGGTGCGCTCGGTGTGGGCTTGGTCACGCTGGTACTTCTCATGACTCAGCTCGCGCAGCACCAGGATCAGGTGTTGCTCGCCCTTGATCTGCAGGGTGGTGGCAGAGATTTCCAGTTCGATGCGTTCACCGCTCTTGCAGTTGCAGCTCAGCTCTTCAGTCCAGCCGCGGCCCTTGTCCATCACGGCCTGGGTGAACACGATCAGGTCCGCCAGTTGATGGCCGAATAGCTTGCTCACGGGCAGCTCCAGCAATTCCTGGCGCGGGTAGCCGAGCAATTTGCAGGCGGCGATGTTCAGGTCGCCCAGGCGATCGGCAAACGGATTGAGCAGCGCAATGGCTTCGGCGCAATGCTCGAACACCATGTGTCGCGATGAATACGCCAGGTCGGCCCATCCGCTGAGAGTGTCTGCTTCGTTCATGAGTACGAAATCTCGTGATTTGTCGCTACGAATATTCGTATTTCTACGGGAATGCGTGATTCGCCGATAGCCTCAGATGTGCCGTAAAAAACCGGATCAGATGGTGAAATTCAAGTTAATCAACCACTTACAGCTTGGCGGAAACTGATTTTATTTCCTGGCACGGCGTTCGCTCTATCTCCTGCAACCCGGCAGCCAACACCGGCTGACGTTCAAGCACCAAGAAACTGGAGAGCGACACTATGCCAACCGTGGACATCCCCCATTACAAAGACGGCGACTTCCTGGTCAATTACGAAGAAAAAGTCTTCGAGGACATCAAGGCCGAACCCGGCGAAAAAGTCCTGATCACCTTCCACACCATCGCCTTCGAGGGCTCCATCGGCCTGGTCAATATGCTTCAGGCCAAACGCCTGCTGCGCAAAGGGTTCGAAACCAAAATCCTGCTGTACGGACCGGGCGTGCAACTGGGTGTGCAGCGCGGTTTCCCGACCCTGGGGGCCGAAGCGTTTCCCGGTCACCTGGCGGTGAACAAGCAACTGATCCAGTTCATGGAGGAGGGCGGTGAGGTCTATGCCTGCCGCTTCGCCCTGCAAGCGTTGTATGGCCAGACCGAAAAGGCGCTGATCGAAGGCATCCGCCCTATCAACCCGTTGGACGTGATGGACCTGCGCCTGCTGATGCGCCGTGAGGGCGCGATGATCATCGATACCTGGACGGCCTGACCGCACAAAACCCTTTGTGGGAGTGAGCCTGCTCGCGATGGCGGCGTGTCTGATACACCGCGCCGCCTGAATCGCAGGCAAGCCAACTCCCACAGGACCGCGTCGATCTTCCGAGCACAACTTACTTCAGGACCCATCATGCCCATCATTCGCGCAGCCGCCGTACAGATCAGCCCGGTGCTTTACAGCCGCGAAGGCACCGTGGACAAGGTCTGCCAACAGATTATCGCCCTCGGTCGACAAGGCGTGCAGTTCGCCGTGTTCCCGGAAACGGTGGTGCCTTACTACCCCTATTTTTCATTTGTGCAGCCCGCGTTTGCCATGGGTGCACAACACCTCAAATTGCTCGATCAGTCCGTGACGGTGCCGTCCGCCGCCACCCTGGCGATTGGCGAAGCCTGCAAGCAAGCAGGGATGGTCGTCTCCATCGGTGTCAATGAGCGCGAGGGCGGCACGATCTACAACGCACAATTGCTCTTCGATGCCGACGGCAGCCTGATTCAGCATCGGCGCAAAATCACGCCGACCTACCACGAGCGCATGGTCTGGGGGCAAGGCGATGGTTCCGGCCTGCGGGCCATCGACAGCGCGGTCGGGCGCATCGGTTCGCTGGCGTGCTGGGAGCATTACAACCCGCTGGCCCGTTACGCCTTGATGGCGGACGGCGAACAGATCCACGCCGCGATGTTCCCCGGCTCCCTGGTGGGCGACATTTTTGCCGAGCAGATCGAAGTCACCATCCGCCATCACGCGTTGGAGTCCGGCTGTTTCGTGGTCAACGCCACCGCGTGGCTGGATGCCGATCAGCAGGGCCAGATCATGCAGGACACCGGCTGCGGCCTCGGGCCGATCTCGGGTGGCTGCTTCACCGCCATCGTGTCACCTGAAGGCAAATTACTGGGCGAGCCGCTGCGCGCCGGCGAAGGCGTGGTGATCGCCGACCTCGACCTGGCGCTGATCGACAAACGTAAACGGATGATGGATTCGGTTGGGCATTACAGCCGCCCGGAACTGCTCAGCCTGTTGATCGACCGCACACCGACGGCCCATGTGCATGAACGCGGTGCGCATTTTGCGGCGCTGGCCACCGAGGAGTTCGATCATGCAAACCAATGAATTGCTGGCTGAACTGCAATGCCATGGCGTGCGCTGGCCAGCGGCGCAAAACGGCTTGTCGCGACAAGGAGGTGCGGGGCCTTCGGACCACAAGGCCCTGAGTTTCGGCAGCCGGACCATGATGGTGCCGATCCTCAACCAGGCCTCGCAGGATTCCCCCTTTCAAGCGCAACCCAGCGCCGATGGCAGCCAGGCGCTGATCTTTCGCGAAGGCCTGCAGGTCGGTCAGGTGCAGATGCCGGGGGTGCCGAAGTTCTATGGCTTGAGCACCGCTGACGGCATTCCCTATTGGAAAATCGCAACGCTCCATAGCAGCGATGTACTGGCGACCACCGTTTTGCAGCACTGCATTCGCTTCAATGATCGCGGCAGTTCATGCCAGTTCTGCGCCATCGGCCAGTCGCTGGCGGCAGGCAAGACCATCGCTCGAAAACGTCCGCAGCAACTGGCGCAAGTCGCAAAAGCGGCAGTGGAACTCGATGGCGTCAAGCACATGGTGATGACCACCGGCACCCCGCAAACTTCGGACCGTGGCGCGGCGATTCTGTGTGAATCCGCCGTTGCGGTCACCGCCGCGGTCGATCTGCCGATTCAGGCGCAATGCGAGCCGCCGGATGATGACCGCTGGTTCCAGCGCCTGGCCGACAGCGGCGTGGTTTCCCTCGGCATGCACCTGGAGGCGGTCACCGATGCAGTGCGCCAGCGGATCATGCCGGGCAAGGCCGAAGTGCCCCTGAGTCGTTATTTCGAAGCCTTCAGTGCGGCGGTCGAAGTGTTCGGTCGCGGCCAGGTCAGCACCTACATCCTCGCCGGCCTGGGCGACAGCGAAGCGGCCATCAGTGAGATGAGCGAGCGTTTGTGCGCGATGGGTGTTTACCCGTTCGTGGTGCCGTTCGTGCCCATCGACGGCACCCCGTTGGCCCATCACCCCAAACCCGACAGCGCAATGATGGCCCGCCTGTATCCGCAGATCGGCGCGAGCCTGCGCCGTCACGGTTTGCACTCCGATCAGATCAACGCCGGTTGCGCCAAATGCGGCGCGTGCTCGGCCCTGAAAAGCTACGAATAAACCGGAGAACACCCATGCCCAATCTCGCCTATGCCTTGGTCGACAGCACCTTCGAGCCGTTCCGTGCGGGTGAGTTGCTGGTCAAACCCGCCAGCGAACCCTGGGAGAAACACGCCTATTTTGCCTTGCGACGCTCGGTGTTCTCCGATGAGCAACAACTGCTGGCGCAGGACAAGGATCGCCATGACTTCCAGGCGATTGCCATCGTCGCCCTGGCCGGCAATTGCGGGATCGCCGATCAGGTGGTGGGCGCGGTGCGTATCTATCAGCCGGAACCCGGCTTGTGGTTTGGCGGACGCTTGTGTGTGGCCCCGGCGTATCGGCGGCACAGCATGATCGGCAAGGCACTGGTCAACGAAGCGGTGTCGCGGGCCAAGGAGCTGGGCTGCGAAATCTTTCGGGCCACCGTGCAGGCGCAGAACGAAATCTATTTCCATGGCCTGCGCTGGCAGACCCTCCAACAGCTGGAACTGCTCGGCCAGCCCCATTGCTTGATGCAGGCGGATTTGCCGAGCTACCCGTTGATGCCGCGCCAGGTTTCGTTGCGTGCGCTGAAGGTGGCTCGCCATGACTGATCTGCCAGCGCTGCTCGATACCTTGCGCAACACTCCGGCGATGCGCTCGAAACAGGCGATCCAGCATCCTGCGGTGATGATCGGTGACGCCGGACAATCGCTGACTCGCGCACAGCTTTACGCCTTGCCCGGCGATGACACGGCAGCGATTGCCTGCGGCGATCATTTTCAGTTGCTGGCCATCGAAGGCATGTTGCCGGCCTTCGTCGAGTCGGCGCCGTGGTTTGCCGGGTGGTCGGCGGTCATGGCCAACGTCAGCGACATCACCGCCATGGGCGGCCGCGCGACGGCGGTGGTCAACGCGTATTGGCATCACGACAACGCGGCTGCGCAGCAAATGCTCGCGGGGATTTGTGCCGCTTGCGAGGCCTATGGCTTGCTGCTGGCGGGTGGGCACACCAGCCTCACCGCAGGCAACCCGACCGCATTGGCGGTGGCGATCACCGGTGTTGCGCAAAAACTGCTGTCGACCCTGCATATCGCCCCCGGCCAGGTCATCGCCATGGCGGTAGACCTGGAAGGCGCCTGGCATGCCGACAGCACGTATTGGAAAGCCTTCGAAGGCGTACCTGCCGAGCGCCTGCGCAGCAAGCTCGACGTGTTGCCGCGCCTGGCCGACGCACAACTGTTGCACGCGGCGAAAGACATCAGCAACGCCGGGATACTGGGCAGCCTGTTGATGTTGCTGGAAACCACCGGCCGCGGCGCGACAGTCGATTTGACCGCGTTGCCACGTCCGCCGGATGCCGACCTCATGCGCTGGCTACAAGTGTTCCCCAGTTACGGCTTCTTGATGACGCTGGATGAGCGCGACTGGCCGCAGGTACAGACCGCATTTGCCTTCGAAGGTGTGCGCTGCGAGCGCATCGGTCGGGTCAACAACAGTGGTGTGTTGAACGTCCAGCTCGGCGACCGGCACGGCGAATTCTGGAACCTGCGCGAACAGGCCTTTACCGGCTTCAGCTATCCCCATCTCGACCTGAGCCCTTTGAACCTCAAGCAACAGGAGCACTGACATGCCCGCCGTCAACTTCAAAATCCGCTGGCCCAATGGCAAGGAAGCGACCGGTTACTCGCCTTCCACCGTGATTTTCCACTACCTGGAGGAGGGCGCGAGTTACCCGCTGACGGACTTCCTGCAACGCCTCGAAAGTGCCTTGGACAATGCCTCGGAACGCGTCAAGCAGGTCAAGGGTTTCTATTGCAGTTCGGCCATGGACACCCTGAGTTCACTCAAGGGCCAGGCCAGCTATCTCGTCGACCCCGTTCATCTCGCGGGGCAGGTGGACGTTCTCAGCATGCGTACCGAAGGCGCCGGGCAGGTGATCGGTGCGGGCTGGGGCTCATTCTGATTCAGCGATTTTCTCTCATAACCATTTTCGTTACCGATCACCGGAGCGCGCTATGACCAGTCACCTCACCTCAATCAAACCTCCCCACCACAGCGTGATCATCGTCGGCGGCGGTCAGGCCGGATTGTCCGCCAGCTACTTCCTGCAACAGGCAGGTATCGATCATCTGGTGCTGGAAAAACACAGCCTGACCCACACCTGGCGCAACCAGCGCTGGGATGCGTTCAGTCTGGTCACGCCTAACTGGCAATGCGCATTGCCGGGTTACACCTACATCGATGATTTCAACGGCAGCGATCCTCACGGCTTCATGAAGAAGGATGAGATCAATCAATACCTGGCCGGTTTCGTCCAGTCGGTGAACGCCCCGGCCCGCGAAGGTGTCACGGTGCAGCGCGTGGTTCCCCGCAGCCTTGGGGGGTATGAGGTTCACACCTCACAAGGCGAGTTCACGGCCGACCAGGTGATTGTCGCGTCGGGCGGTTACCACACGCCGATCATCCCGCGCCTGGCCGAACGTCTGCCGGCCGGGATTCATCAGCTTCACTCCGAGCAATACCGCAACCCGCAAGCCTTGCCAGCAGGCAATGTGCTGGTGGTCGGTTCTGGCCAGTCGGGCGCACAAATTGCCGAAGACTTGCACCTGGCGGGTCGCAAGGTCTATCTGGCGGTGGGGGATGCGCCGCGTTGTGCGCGTTTTTACCGTGGCAAGGACGTGGTCGATTGGCTGGCGGAGATGGGTTATTACGAGATTGGCGTCGACACTCATCCGCTGCGTGAAGGCGTGCGCGACAACACCAATCATTACGTCACCGGACGCGACGGCGGGCGCGACATTGACCTGCGCAGCTTCGCCCGCGAAGGCATGGAATTGTTCGGTCGACTAGAGGGCTTGCAGGGCACTCGCCTGCAATTTGCCAATAACCTGGGCGAGAGCCTGGACAGCGCCGATGCGGTCTATAACCGCATCAATACGTCGATCGACAAGTACATAGAACAGCACGCGATTGACGCTCCGCCGGGTGCGCCTTACGCACCGGTCTGGGTGCCAGGGCAGGAACGCGGTGAACTGGATCTGGTGGACGAGGGCATCACCAGCATCATCTGGTGCATCGGCTTCAGTCCGGACTTCACCTGGGTCGAAGCCCCGGTGTTCAACGGTCGCGGTCATCCTGGGCATCGGCGCGGAATCACCGCGCAGCCGGGTTTGTACTTCCTTGGACTGCCGTGGTTATACACCTGGGGGTCAGGACGTTTTTCCGGGGTCGCACAGGATGCGCGGTATCTGGTGGATTACATCAAGGCGCTGCACGTTGAACCAAGGCAGCAGGCAAAACGAACCCTTGCGATGTGATCGCCGCCACACATGAAAACGCCCCGCATGGCGGGGCGTTGTTGGTTGTGTATGGCCCTTAGTTGGTATCCAGATCCACGTTTTTGGTCTCACGCAGACAGATCATCCCCACCACCAGGCTCACCGCGGTAATCACCACCGGGTACCACAGCCCGTAGAAGATGTCCCCGGTATACACCACCAAGGCAAACGACACGGTCGGCAGGAAGCCGCCAAACCAGCCATTACCAATGTGGTACGGCAGGGACATCGAGGTGTAGCGGATACGGGTCGGGAACAGTTCGACCATCAGCGCTGCCAACGGGCCGTAACACATGGCGGAAATGATGATCAGCACCACCATCAGCCCCACGATCATGGGCTTGTTGACCTGTTGCGTATCGGCTTGTGACGGATACCCCGCCAAGGTCACCGCACCGCGCAGGGCCGCTTCGTCGAAGCCATCCAGTTTCACGTCACCGACGCTGACCTGCACGTCGCTGCCGGCCGGTGCGGCTTCGCTCGTGTAGGGCAGGCCCTGCTTCACCAGGAAGGTTTTGACCTTGTCGCACGGGCTGTCAAATTTCGCCTTGCCCACCGGGTCGAACTGGAAGGTGCAGGTGGCCGGGTCGGCCAGTACGGTAATCGGTGCCTGACGGCTGGCCTGGTCGATGGCCGGGTTGGCGTAGTGGGCGATGGACTTGAAGATCGGGAAGTACAACGCAGTCGCCAGCAACAGGCCGATCATCAGCACCGGTTTGCGCCCGACCTTGTCCGACAGCCAGCCAAAAAAGATGAAGAACGGCGCGCCGATGATCACGCTGACAATCAGCAGACTGTTGGCCAACGCCGGGTCCATCTTCAGGAACTGCGTGAGGAAAAACAGCACATAGAACTGCGCGGCGTAGAAGGTCACCGCTTGCCCGGCGTTGATGCTGAACAAGGCGATCAGTACGACTTTGAGGTTTTCCCATTTACCGAAGGAATCGCGCAGCGGCGACTTGCAGAGTTTGCCTTCCTCTTTCATTTTCACGAAGGCCGGCGACTCGTGCAGGCTCAAGCGAATCCAGGTCGAGATGCCCAACAGCACGATGGAAAACAGAAACGGAATGCGCCAGCCCCAGACTTCAAACTGGTCGCCGGTGAAATAACGGCAGCCAAGCACCACCAGCAGCGACAGCAACAGGCCGAGGGTGGCGGTGGACTGAATCCAGCTGGTGTGGAAACCGCGCTTGCCCATCGGCGCGTGTTCGGCGACGTAAGTGGCAGCGCCGCCGTACTCACCGCCCAGGGCCAGGCCCTGAAGCATGCGCAACACCACGAGGATGATTGGCGCGGCGATGCCGATGCTCGCATAAGTCGGCAACAGCCCGACACAGAAGGTCGCCAGGCCCATGAGGACGATGGTCGCGAGGAACGTGTATTTACGCCCGATCATGTCCCCCAGCCGTCCGAACACCAACGCGCCGAAGGGCCGCACGATGAAACCGGCGGCGAAGGCCATCAGCGCAAAGATAAACGCCGTGGTGTCGTTGACCCCGGCGAAAAACTGCTTGCTGATCACCGCCGCGAGGGCGCCGTAGAGGAAAAAGTCGTACCACTCGAACACCGTCCCGAGTGACGACGCGAAGATGACTTTGCGGGTGTCGGGGCTGGTGTCGACGCTGAGCGTGGCATCCAGGGGTTGAACATGTTCTGACATATCGGTATCCCTCACAGTGATTGTTTTTGTTGTTCCACTGTCGGCGCCAGCCTTGTGGGCGGGCGCCGCGTTTATCCATAAAGCCGGGTGTACGTCGATCTTTGTAGGAGCGAAGCTTGCTCGCGAAGGCGTCAAACCTGGCACATCGCGTCATCGTTCTTCGCGGGCAAGCCTCGCTCCTACAGTGGGTTGCTCCATAAAGCCGGGTGTACGTCGATCTTTGTAGGAGCGAAGCTTGCTCGCGATGGCGTCAGGCCTGACACACCGCGCCATCGTTCTTCGCGGGCAAGCCTCGCTCCTACAGTGGGTTGCTCCATAAAGCCGGGTGTACGTCGATCTTTGTAGGAGCGAAGCTTGCTCGCGAAGGCGTCAGACCTGACACACCGCGTCATCGTTCTTCGCGGGCAAGCCTCGCTCCTACAGTGGGTTGCTCCATAAAGCCGGGTGTACGTCGATCTTTGTAGGAGCGAAGCTTGCTCGCGAAGGCGTCAGACCTGACACACCGCGTCTTCGTTCTTCGCGGGCAAGCCTCGCTCCTACAGTGGGTTGCTCCATAAAGCCGGGTGTACGTCGTCTTTGTAGGAGCGAAGCTTGCTCGCGAAGGCGTCCGACCTGACACACCGCGTCATCGTTCTTCGCGGGCAAGCCTCGCTCCTACAGTGGGTTGCTCAGCAGTTCCTTCTGCGGGTTGAGGCTCCTTGTGCTGGGGTTGAGGATCATCAGCGCAGCCTTTTCGGCAATCATCAGCGTAGGCGAGCACGTATTGCCCGAGGTAATGCGCGGCATGATCGAGGCATCCGCGATGCGCAGTCCGGGAATCCCGTGAACGCGCAACTCGGCATCGACCACGGCCTGCACATCGTTGCCCATGCGGCAGGTGCCCACCGGATGGAAAATCGTCGTGCCAATTCGTGCGGCGGCTTCGTGCAGTTCCTCTTCGGTCTGCAAGCTATCGCCGGGCAAGTACTCGACCGGTTTGAACGCTCGCAGGGCCGGGGCGGCGACGATGCGCCGGGTCAGGCGAATGGCATCGGCCGCGACCCGCAAATCCTCTGGATGGCTTAAATAGTTGGGCTGAATCAGCGGCGCTTCCTGCGGATCGGTGGAACGGATCTCCACCCGTCCACGACTCTGCGGCCTTAAATCGCAAACCGACGCCGTGAAAGCAGGGAAGGCGTGCAGCGGTTCGCCGAAGCGTTCCAGCGACAGCGGTTGAACGTGGTATTCGAGATTGGCCGAGGTCTGTTCCGGCCCTGACCGGGCAAACGCCCCCAGCTGACTCGGCGCCATCGACAGCGGGCCGCTGCGGTCGTACAGATAACGCAGGCCCATGCCCATCTTGCCCCACACGCTGCCAGCAATCTGGTTCAGGGTGCGGGCATTTTCCAGTTTGTAGATCAGCCGCAGTTGCAGGTGATCCTGCAGATTGCCGCCCACGCCCGGCAGCTCATGAGCCACACCGATCCCCAGTTTTTCAAGCAGGGGGCGAGGGCCGATCCCGGAGCGTTGCAGAATGCTCGGTGAACCGACGGAGCCTGCGCACAGCACAATTTCCTTGCGCGCCTTGAAGGTTTTTGCCTGGCCTTGATAACGGGTGCTGACCGCCGAAGCACGGCCGTTTTCCAGCAGTACACGGTCCACTTCGACGTCGGTCAGCACGGTGAGATTGGCGCGATTGCGGATCGGTTTGAGAAACGCCTTGGCCGCGTTCCAGCGAATCCCGGCCTTCTGGTTGACCTGAAAATAGCCGCAGCCTTCGTTGTCGCCCTGGTTGAAGTCATCGATGCTGGCAATGCCGCTTTGCTCGGCGGCGCTGCGGAACGCATCCAGAATCGGCCACGACAGCCGCTGACGCTCGACCCGCCAGTCGCCGCTGGCGCCGTGAAATTGCGAGTCGCCGGCAAAATGGTTTTCGCTTTTCTTGAACAGCGGCAGCACGTCGTTCCAGCGCCAGCCCGGATTGCCGTCAGCGGCCCAGCCGTCATAGTCGCCAGCCTGGCCGCGCATGTAGATCATGCCGTTGATCGAGGAACAGCCGCCCAGCACTTTGCCGCGCGGGTAACTCAGGGCGCGACCTTGCAGGCCGGGTTGCGCTTCGGTCTTGAAACACCAGTCGGTGCGCGGGTTGCCGATGCAGAACAGGTAACCCACGGGGATGTGAATCCAAGCATAGTTATCGCGGCCGCCGGCTTCGAGCAGCAAGACGCGGTGTTGCGGGTCGGCCGACAGCCGATTGGCCAGCAAACAACCGGCCGGCCCGGCACCGACCACGATGTAGTCGAATTCATCAAGGGAAGTCTGCATCCCTGACCTCATATTGTTGTTCTTGTTGTCGGTCATCCTAGTTGTTAGCTTTCGTCAAAAGAATGTTAGTTTTTGCGCAGCCGCTGTGCGTTTTCAGACAGCGCCTCAAACAGCGTAGCCCCAAGGACGACTCATGTTCGACTGGAATGACCTGCGGTTTTTTCTCGAATTGCAACGCAGCGGGCGTTTGCTCACCGCCGCCCGCCGTTTGAACACCACCCACGCCACCGTCGCCCGGCACATCGAGGCCATCGAAAAGAGCCTTGGCACCGCGCTGTTTGTCCAGCATGCCCAGGGCTACGAAATGACCCCGGCCGGCGAAGCGCTGCTCAAGCACGCCGAAGCCATGGAAAATGTCGCGTTGCTGGCGCAAGAGGAAATCACCCAGTCCACGGCGCCACTGGGCAAGATTCGCGTTGGCGTGACCGAAGGGCTGGGCATCATGTTCCTCGCCAGCCGCATGAACGGCCTGTTCGAACGCTACCCCGGACTGGAAGTGGAGCTGGTGGCGGTGCCGCGCTTCGTCAGCATCCTCAACCGCGAAGCCGAAATCAGCATCCACCTTGAACGCCCGGCCGCCGACATGCTGGTCACGCGCAAACTCACCGACTATCGCCTGGCGCTCTACGCCAGCCAGGCCTACCTCGACAAGGCACCGCCGCTGCACAGCCGCGAAGACCTCGGCCGCCACGCGTGGATCGGCTACGTCGACGACTTGCTGTTCAGCCAGGAACTGATGTTCCTCAACAGTTTTTGCCGCAACCCGCAGGTGGTGTTCCACAGCACCAGCGTCATCGCCCAGCAACAGGCGGCACGGTCGGGATTGGGGATCGCGGTGCTGCCGTGCTACATGGCCAGCGCCGATCCGGAACTGGTGCCGCTGTTTCCGGACGAGAGCATTGAGCGCAGCTACTGGATCAGCACGCGGCGGGAGCTGCACAAGTCGGTGAGATTGCGGGTGATGTGGGATTACGTGGTGGAGTTGTGCGAGGCGGAGCAGGGGTTGTTGATGGGATAGCCTGCCAATCCTCCATCATAGATCTCTGATCAACCAAGCAATGAAGCAACCAACACAACCCCTGTGGCGAGGGAGCTTGCTCCCGCTGGACTGCGCAGCTGTCCTGGTCTTCAATTCGGGATGAAGACAAGGAGCGTCCTCCGACACTCCGTCGCGAACAAGGGAGCTTGCAGCATGAGCGAAGAGACAAAAGTGAAAGGCCCGGCGTCGTATTTTCCGTCCATCGAGAAAAAGTACGGCCAGCCCATTAGCCATTGGCTGGAGCTGCTCGGGACGGTGAGCGGCAAGAAGCATATGGAAATGGTGGCTTGGTTGAAGGATGAGCATGGAATGGGGCATGGCCATGCGAATGCGTTGGTGGCGCATTATTTGGCGGGTGTTAAAAAGTGAGGCCGCTGTAAACGGCTGCAATGTGGAATGGCGGTGAGAGGGGGCTGGAGGTGCCACCGCCATCGCGAGCAGGCTCACTCCTACATGGGTTCTGCGTCGTTCGCGAGTGTTGTGGTCGGCATAGCCTCCTGTGGGAGTGAGCC
>NZ_JASCOM010000065.1:0-26913 GCF_029959925.1 Pseudomonas sp. PS02303 | reverse complement strand
CCCTTCTCGACTGTCTCGCTGACGAAACGCGCCCCGCCCCGGCATTCCTGCCGGGGCGGGGCTTTTTTGCCCATATCGCCTTTAGCGCTGGTCGCAACCGCTGGGGCGAATGTGGTTATTTTGGAGATACAAAATGAACGAATTTACTCTGAATGCTGAAGTGCGTTCCGACCTGGGGAAAGGTGCGAGCCGCCGCCTGCGTCGTCTCGCAAGCCTGGTTCCAGCTGTAGTTTACGGTGGCGAAAAAGCCCCTGAATCCATCAGCATGCTGGCTAAAGAAGTTGCCAAACTGCTCGAAAACGAAGCGGCTTACAGCCACATCATCGAGCTGAACGTTGGCGGCACCAAGCAAAACGTAATCATCAAGGCTCTGCAGCGTCACCCGGCCAAAGGCCACGTACTGCACGCTGACTTCGTGCGCGTTGTAGCTGGCCAGAAACTGACCGCTATCGTGCCTGTACACTTTGTTGGCGAAGAAGCCCCGATCAAGAAAGGCGGCGAAGTTTCGCACGTTGTTTCGGAAATCGAAGTGACCTGCCTGCCAAAAGACCTGCCTGAATTCATCGAAGTCGACCTGGCTAACGCCGAAATCGGTTCGATCATTCACCTGTCCGACCTCAAAGCCCCTAAAGGCGTTGAGTTTGTTGCTCTGGCACACGGCGATGACAAGGCTGTTGCCAACGTCCACGCTCCACGTGTTGCTCCAGAAGCTACTGAAGAAGGCGCAGCAGAGTAATTCACTCTGTCATGCCGGAGTGATCAAGTAACATCGCGGACTGGAACGTAGCGAGAAAGCGGGCGAGAACGCGGAGTTTACATAATGGTAAATGAGCACTTTTCGTCCACTTTCGCCGCACACACTGATTGCGGCGATGTTATCCACCACTCCAAAGAAGGGCCCCTATCGTGACTGCCATCAAACTGATCGTTGGCCTGGGAAATCCAGGCGCTGAATACGAACAGACCCGGCATAACGCAGGGGCCCTTTTTGTTGAGCGCATCGCGAACGCGCAAGGCGTCAACCTTGTGGCCGATCGCAAATATTTCGGCCTGACCGGGCGCTATTCGCATCAGGGTCAGGATGTTCGTCTGCTGATTCCCACCACCTACATGAACCGCAGCGGCCAGGCCGTCGCGGCACTTGCCGGCTTCTTCCGCATTACGCCTGAAGAAATCCTGGTGGCGCATGACGAACTCGACCTGCCTCCCGGCGTTGCCAAGCTCAAACAGGGCGGCGGCCATGGCGGTCACAACGGGTTGCGCGACATCATCGCGCAACTGGGCAATCAGAATACCTTTTACCGCTTGCGGCTTGGCATTGGCCACCCGGGCGTTGCCAGTATGGTTTCAAATTTCGTCCTGGGTCGTGCGCCACGCGCCGAACAGGAAAAACTCGATGCCAGCATCGACTTTGCCCTCGGCGTGCTGCCGGATATCCTCGCCGGTGAATGGAACCGCGCGATGAAAAACCTGCACAGCCAGAAGGCCTGACTCACTCCTCGGGGAAAACACCATGGGATTCAATTGCGGCATCGTCGGCCTGCCTAACGTCGGCAAGTCCACCCTATTCAACGCCCTGACCAAATCCGGGATCGCGGCCGAGAACTTCCCCTTCTGCACCATCGAGCCGAACACCGGTATCGTGCCGATGCCGGATCCACGCCTGGAAGCCCTGGCGGCCATTGTCAATCCAAAGCGCATCTTGCCAACCACCATGGAATTCGTCGACATCGCGGGCCTGGTGGCCGGCGCCTCGAAAGGTGAAGGCCTGGGCAACAAGTTCCTCGCTAACATCCGCGAGACCGATGCTATCGCTCACGTGGTCCGCTGCTTCGAAGATGAGAACGTGATTCACGTCTCCAACAGCGTCGACCCGAAACGCGACATCGAAATCATCGACCTGGAACTGATCTTCGCCGACCTCGACAGCTGCGAGAAGCAACTGCAGAAAGTTGCCCGTAACGCCAAGGGTGGTGACAAGGACGCCGTGGTCCAGAAAGGTCTGCTGGAGCAACTGATCGCTCACTTCACCCTCGGCAAGCCAGCGCGCACGCTGATGAAGAACATGGGCGCCGACGACAAAGCGGTGATTCGTGGCTTCCACCTGCTGACCACCAAGCCGGTCATGTACATCGCCAACGTCGCTGAAGACGGTTTCGAGAACAACCCGCTCCTGGACATCGTCAAGGCCATCGCCGAAGAAGAAGGCGCCATGGTGGTTCCGGTCTGCAACAAGATCGAAGCCGAAATCGCCGAACTCGAAGACGGCGAAGAGAAAGACATGTTTCTCGAAGCCCTGGGCCTCGAAGAGCCTGGCCTGAACCGCGTGATCCGCGCCGGCTACGAAATGCTGCACCTGCAGACCTACTTCACCGCCGGTGTCGAAGAAGTCCGCGCCTGGACCGTCCGCGTAGGTGCTACCGCGCCACAAGCCGCTGGCGTGATCCACACCGACTTCGAAAAAGGCTTCATCCGTGCCGAAGTCATCGCCTATGACGACTTCATCCAGTACAAGGGCGAAGCCGGCGCTAAAGAAGCCGGTAAATGGCGCCTGGAAGGCAAGGACTACATCGTTAAAGACGGCGACGTGATGCACTTCCGTTTCAACGTGTAAAAGCAGCCGAACAAGAAAAAGCCGCGTTTAATACGCGGCTTTTTTGTGCCTGAAATCCGGGCGAGACCTAATCCTGCAGGAGCGAGGCTTGCCCGCGAAGAACGATGACGCGGTGTTCCTGGCAAACGCGTAATGGCCTTCGCGGGCAAGCCACGCTCCTACAGATGGAGCGGTGCTACGCCTTTTTGGTTCTTGGCAGCAAGATCGCGAGTACGCCAAACAATGGCAGGAACGAGCACAGAAAGTACACGTATTCGATGCCGTGGACATCCGCCAGATGCCCGAGCAACGCCGCGCCAATCCCGCCAAAACCGAACATCAATCCGAAGAACACCCCGGCAATCATCCCGACATTGCCCGGCACCAGTTCCTGTGCGTACACCACGATGGCCGAAAAGGCTGACGCGAGGATAAAGCCGATCAGCACGCTCAGAATGCTGGTCCAGAACAGATCAACGTGAGGCAGGATCAGCGTGAATGGCGCCACGCCAAGGATCGAGAACCAAATCACCGCCTTACGCCCGATCTTGTCGCCAATCGGCCCACCGAAGAACGTCCCCGCCGCCACGGCGCCCAGGAACAGGAACAGATGCAGCTGCGAACTGGCCACCGACAGGTCGAACTTCTCGATCAGGTAGAAGGTGAAGTAGCTGGTGAAACTGGCCATGTAGAAATACTTGGAGAACACCAGCAGCCCGAGCACCACCAGCGCGCTGATCACCCGGCGTTTCGACAGGCCGTGCGTCGTCGCCTGACCTTGTTTGAGCTTGAACAGGTTTAAGTGGTTGGCGTACCAGCGGCTGATCCGATAGAGCACGAACAGCGCAAACACGGCGAACAATCCAAACCACGCCACATGGCCCTGGCCGAAGGGAATGATGATCGCCGCTGCCAGCAAAGGGCCGAAGGCCGAGCCGGCATTGCCGCCGACCTGAAAGGTCGATTGCGCCAGACCGAATCGCCCGCCCGAGGCCAGTCGAGCCACGCGAGAAGCTTCCGGGTGAAAGGTCGACGAGCCGATGCCAATCAACCCCGCCGCCAGCAGAATCAGCGGAAAAGTACCGACCACCGACATCATCAAAATACCGATCAGCGTGCAGACGGTTCCCGCCGGTAGCAGCCAGGGCTTGGGATGGCGATCGGTGTGGTAACCGACCCATGGCTGCAACAGCGAAGCCGTCAGCTGGAACGTCAAAGTGATCAATCCAACCTGGGTAAATGTCAGGCCATAGTTGGCCTTCAACATCGGATAAATCGACGGTAGAACCGACTGGATCAGGTCATTGATCAAATGCGCCAGCGCCACCGCGCCAATGATGCGCATGACCAGAGGGCTGCTTTGTGAAGTCGCGGGTGCCGACGTCGTGCCGGTCTGAACATTGCTGATAGCCATGAGAATTTCCGTACAGCAGATGGGGTGCACGCAGGCAGGTGCGTCAATGTGCCATTTTTCAGTGCGACAGCGCCATCCCCTTAGCCTGCTAACGACCTCGACACTCATCGCCAAGAAGGTGATAGCGCAACGCCATGGTCTGAATCTTGCCTTGTTAATCCGCTTCAACGCGGCCCTTACAAAGGGGACCGAGAATGGGAAGTTTCGCTACAGAGTCGGCCTACAGAGCTGACAAGGGTGAACTTTCGAGGCCTTTTAAAAGGGCACAAGTCGCGGTCGCAACGACCCCGACGCACGCCAATGGTGCGTGGTGTCCAGAGGAGTCATGGGGCATGCAGGCTTTTTTATCACCGGGGATCGGATTGCTGGGGCGTTTTGGCTTCGCACGCAAATTTCAGTTGTTGTTTCTGCTGTTTATCCTGCCGCTGGCAGGCAGCCTGGTGATGATTGGTCAGGACTATCGCGCCAAACTTAACTTGATCTCCGGCGAACGTGCCGGTGTTCGGCAACTGCTCGCCCTGGATGCGCTCGATAACCTGCTCGCCGCCCAACGTGACCGCGCCGCACGCTGGCGTGCGACGGAAACCAATCGCCAGCCAACGCCTGCAACCCTTGCCGCGATGGCTGGGTTCGATGCGGTTCAACCCGCCGTCGCCCAAGCCACCTCGGACCTCGGTGATGCGCTGAAAACCGAAGGCGCCGAGGGCGAAACCCTGACCCGTTATCAGGCCCTGCAAACCGCCCTCAACGGCCTCGACTCGAAAAGCCTGAGCAGCGTTGGTTGGTGGCCGGATGGCTACGATCGTTTCACCAATGCCTTGAGTGCGCTGCAAGCCCTGCGCGAGCAGATCGCCATGGACAATCGCCTGACCCTCGCGCCGTGGCTGGAAACCTACTTGCTGACGCAAATCTCGACACAGCATGCGCCGGACCTGATTGAGCGGGTTGGCCGCCTGGCCAGCGTCGGTCAGGCATCGGTGGTGTCCGGGCAGTTCACCCTGCAAAGCCGTCTGCAATTGCGCGATTTGCGCAGTCGTATCGGCGATGCCCGGGAACAGCTGGCGAAAACCGCCAGCCTGCTGGAAGCACGCCTGCCCAGCGCGTTGCAAAGCTGGGCCGGGCAATACCACGACAGCCTCAAGCATCTCGATGCTGAACTGAAAGTCCTCGATGACGGCATCTTCGGCGGCAGCATCAAGCTCAAGCCGGAAGAATTCGAACGCAGCCTCGACAGCCTGCTCACCGACCTCGCCTCGCTGCGCCAGCAGTCATTGGTTTCGCTGGATCAACGCCTGGATTACTACCATGGCTCGGCGATCAGCCAGTTTATTCTGGTGGCGACGATCTTTGGCTGCCTGCTGCTGGCCGCGCTGTACCTGTTCATCTGCTTGCAGGCCTCGATCCGGCGCAGCGCCAGCGGCATCACCCTGCTGGCCGAAGCATTGCGCGACGGCAACCTAAGCCTGCAAGTGCCGGTGCAGGGGCGCGACGAGCTGGCGGCCATCAGCACCGCCCTGAATGTCGCCGTGGTGCAGCTGCGCAACAGTTTGCTGGGGGTCGATCACGAAACCTTGCAGGTGAGCAACGCGGTGCGCACCCTCAACCATCACTCCAGCGGCGCCTTGGGCGAAGTTGAAGCGCAGCAATTGCAGATCAGCCAGATCGCCGCTGCGGCCACGCAGTTGGCCGCGACCTCTCAGGGTGTCGCCCAGAGTTGCGAACAGGCGTCCGGCAGCGCTCAACACACCCAACGCATTGCGGCCGACAGCAGCCGCGACAGCCAACGCACCACGGCGAGCATTCAGCAGCTCAACCAGCGCTTGAACGACACGGCGGCGGCACTCGGCCGGGTCAGCGAACAAGGCCAGCAGATTCAATTGGTGGTCGACACCATTCGCGGCGTGGCCGAGCAGACTAATCTGCTGGCGCTCAACGCGGCGATCGAGGCGGCTCGCGCGGGCGAACAGGGTCGCGGCTTTGCGGTGGTGGCGGATGAAGTGCGCAGCCTCTCGCAACGCACTCAGTCCTCCACCGCGCAGATCGCCGGCACTGTCGACAGTCTGCGCAGCACGGTGAATGAGGCGGTCAGCCTGATGGAGGCGGCCTGTAGCCAAGCGCAAAGTGATGCCCAGTCGGTCACAGGCCTGGGCGAACGCCTCGGGGAAATTGCCCACGCGGTGCAAGGCGTTACCGACACCCTGGCGCAGATCGCCACGGCGGTTGAGGAACAGGCCAGCACCGCCGATGAAGTCAGCGGTAACATCCAGCAGGTCGATCAGGCCGCGGTAAGGTTGCTCGAAGGCGCGCGGGCGGTGAACCTGGCGGCGGACACCTTGAGCCAGGGCAGCAAGGCCTTGAGTGCCAATACCGGGAGATTTCAGCTCAGTTGACGCCCTCACCGGGCCCGAATATTCGGCTCAGGTGGATAAGCGGTTGAAAGCGTAGAGAAATATTTTGGATTTACGCTTGACGCATCTGCATTACCGGTGAATAATGCGCGCCACTTGGCTACATAGCTCAGTTGGTTAGAGCATAGCATTCATAATGCTGGGGTCCGGGGTTCAAGTCCCTGTGTAGCCACCAAGTACTAAAAACGGCTTACCGTAAGGTAGGCCGTTTTTTTATGCCTCGCGAAAAGTGCCCCTAACAGCACTTCAAGAACGAACCGTCGGCAACGCCGATAACGCGCGCTCCCAAATCTGCCACGTCCGCAGCCAGACCATCGCCTGCCAGTCGCTGTCGGCGGGATAGAACTGCTCCAGCAGATTCAGTTTGATCTCGCGCCCCACCGCATTACTTGGATTACCGTGCAGATGCAGCCAGTGGTCATCGCGCAAATGACGATGAACGTCCGGCCCCGGATACGTCCCGCACTCGATCACGAACGGCATCAGTTTGACCTGCGGCAGCGCATTGATCAGTGCCTGCGAGGTGTAGCCCGTCGCGGTGGCCGCCACGCCGGTTTCACTCAAGGTGTCGGCACCGGTCAGCAACGTGTAGAGCCAGGGACCATAAATGGCCTGCGCATCGGGTAGCGCCGGATAAGCCGCCTCGGTGATGGTCAGCAACATCGGATGACCGTACTCGCCAGCGCCAGTGTGCAAATCGAAACACATCGCGACCTCGGCGTGGGCAACATGCGTTTGCAGGATTTCGTGCAGCGTGCGGTTCGACCAGCTCGGCGCCAGGCCGCCATAAAACAGGCCATCGGGATGACTGTGCTGGCCGCCCTCGACGATCGACATCACCGCTGGCCAGCCGTGTTCGCGAATCTGTCCGTCGAGCAAGGCGTCGGCGCGCTCACGTTCGGGCCCCCGCAACTCAGTGAACACATAGATGTCATGCAGCGTTGCGTAAGCCTGATTGTCCGGCAGCGGACGTTCGAAGTTCAGGTGATTGCGGTTCAGATCGATGTTGTCTTCGTTGACCCGACGCAGCCATGCGGTGCCCCAGGGATTGATCAGGTGGATCATCACCACCGCGACATCCGCCGGCAGTGAACGCTTGCCCAACTCCTGCATCCACTTGATCTGGCATCCCGAGCCATAGAAACCTTCCACCCCATGGGTGCCGCTCAACGCAATCAGCAATCGCTTGGCACCTGGATCACCCAACACCGCCACATCGGTGCTCAAGGGTTCACCGAAAGGTCCTTTGAGGGGATGCGGATATTCAGTCAACGTCGCTCCGGCCGCGGTCGCTGCGGCGAGGAATTGCTCACGCTGAGTGCGATAACTCGGCTGGGTGGAAAACTCGGTCTGCATGGCTGCCTCTTGTTGATTTTCTGCCCCGTCTGATGCCCTCGACCCTACAGAAAATCCGTCAACTCATGAAGGGTAAAAGCGTCTTGGCTCTCATCCGTGGTTTGCACCACGCCCTGTCGGCCGATAAAGTCCCCTGATCTTTTCCCACGGACGGAGTGCCCAACGTGTTCTCAGCCTTCCGCTTGAGCCGCTTTCGCCTGTCAGCCTTTTCGCTGATCGCCACCGCGCTGACCCTTGCAGCGTGCAACGCCCCGCCCACGTCGACATTGCCGATCGCGCCGGAAGTCGCCTCGGGTTATCGCACCGACCTGCAAACCCGGCACGCCTCGAAACACATGGCGGCGGCAGCCAACCCTCTGGCGGCCGAGGCCGGGCGCGAGATGCTGCGTCAGGGCGGCTCGGCGGTGGATGCCGCGATTGCCATGCAAGCGGTGTTGACGCTGGTGGAGCCTCAATCCTCGGGCATCGGCGGCGGCGCGTTCATTGTGTTGTGGGATGGCAAGAACGTGCGCACTTACGACGGTCGCGAAACCGCACCGGCCGGCGCCACGGAGAAGCTTTTCCTACAAGCCGACGGCAAACCGATGGCCTTCACCCAGGCGCAGATTGGGGGTCGCTCAGTGGGCACGCCCGGTGTGTTGCGAGCGCTTGAGCTGGCACATCAGAAACACGGTCGTCTGCCATGGGCGCAACTGTTCGAACCGGCCATCCGACTCGCGGAGCAAGGTTTCGCCATCTCGCCGCGCTTGCATCAGCTGATCGCTTCAGATTCCTCCATGCGTCGCTCGCCTGACATGATGGCGTACTTCCTGAATGCCGATGGCAGCCCGAAAGCCGCCGGCACTCAGCTGAAAAACCCGGCACTGGCCGCCGTGCTCAAACGCATCGCCACAGAAGGTCCCGATGCGTTGTACAAAGGGCCGGTTGCGCAAGAAATCGTCGCCAAGGTTCAGGGCCACGCCAACCCTGGCAGTCTGTCGCTGAACGATCTCCAAGGCTATACGGCCAAGGAACGCGCGCCGCTATGCACCGACTACAAACGCTGGCAGGTCTGCGGCATGCCGCCGCCGTCGTCGGGCGGGATCGCCGTGGCGCAGATCCTCGGCACACTCCAGGCGCTGGAAGTACGCGACCAGCGTTTTGCCTTGGCCTCAATGAAACCGGTCAAGACCGACAAACCCGCCGGCACCGAGCCGACGCCAGAAGCCGTGCACCTGATTGCCGAAGCCGAGCGCCTGGCCTACGCCGACCGCGCGCTCTATCTGGCCGACGCCGACTTCGTGCCCGTCCCTGTCAAAGGCCTGGTGGACCCGAGCTACCTGGCCAGCCGCGCCGCCCTGATCGGTGACCGCAGCATGGGCACGGCCAAACCCGGCACCCCACCGGGCATCAAGATCGCCTACGCACCGGACCGTTCACCGCTGCGCATCTCCACCTCGCAAGTGGTGGCGGTCGATGACGAAGGGGGCGCGGTGTCCATGACCACCACCGTCGAATCCGCGTTTGGCTCGCACGTGATGGTTCAGGGTTTTCTGCTCAACAATCAGATGACCGACTTCTCGTTCATCCCCGAAGAAAACAGGCAGAAAGTCGCCAACCGCGTCGAACCCGGCAAACGCCCCCGCTCGTCCATGGCACCGACGCTGATTTTCGACCGTCAGAGCGGCGAATTCCTCGCCACCATCGGCTCGCCGGGCGGCTCGCAAATCATCGAGTACGTCGCCAAATCCACCATCGGCCTGCTCGACTGGAACCTCGACCCGCAAGCCGCCATCAGCCTGCCCAACTTCGGCAGCCGCAACGGCCCGACGGAACTGGAAGAGGGGCAGTTCAGCGCCGGGTTGATTCAGGCGCTGAAGGACAAAGGGCACAGCGTGAGCGAGATCGACATGACCAGCGGCACCCAGGCGATTGTCCGGGTGAAGGATGCGCAGGGGAAGGCTTCGTTGGCGGGCGGGGCCGATCCTCGGCGTGAGGGGGCTGCGTTGGGGGATTGATTCCTACAGAGGGTGGAAAAGGCTTACCGGGAGGTAGGCCTTTTTTGTATGTAATGAGTCCTGTTCGGCTACCTCGCGCCGACTTTTCCTACCTGCACACCACTGCTTCTTCGATAGAGTTCAAAGATTATTTTTCGCATCAGTTCAGCCACCCGAAGCACCTAGGTACAAAGTCGAATCCGCACCTCCCATCGGCCACACCTCCACAGACTTGCATCAGTCCCATCACGGGACTAGGATCACGCCATGAGAATTATCGCCATTAGTCAGCTTAAAAGTTTTTGGGAGCGCTACCCGGACGCAGAACAATCCTTACTAGCTTGGATTGACGAGGCAAGAAATGCCGAGTGGAAAACACCTGCGAACATAAAAGCGCACTTTGCTACCGCCAGCATTCTCAAGAGCCGTAGAGTCGTGTTCAACATCAAGGGTAATGACTTTCGGCTGGTAGTCGCTGTGGCTTATCGCTTCGGCGCCGTTTACATAAAATTTGTCGGCACTCACAAGCAGTACGACGCAATCGACGCCGATACCGTCGAGATGGAGTAACCAATGAACATTCGTCCGATTCACACCGACGAGGACTACCGCGCAGCCCTCAAGACTGTATCTGCCCTTTTCGACAATGAGCCAGAGCCTGGCACGCCTGAAGGGGATTATTTCGACATCATGATCACACTGATCGAAGCTTATGAATCGAAGCAGTTTCCAGTTGATCTGCCCAATCCAATCGATGCGATAAAATTTCGCATGGAACAATCAGGTCTGTCCGCAGCGGACCTTGCGCCTGCCATTGGCCGGACAAACCGGGTTTACGAAGTGCTTAATGGCAAGCGTGCGTTGACGCTCCCGATGATATGGAAACTACATGATCTGTTCGGAATACCAGCAGAGAGCCTGATTAAACCTATGAAACAAGCTTGATCAAACGTCGGTCGAAGCGTACTGGCCGACGCTGAAAACCTCCCCTCCCCGGCTCATCGGATATCACGCAGGCACACTACACGCTCACGTACACCCACGCTTCAATCCCGGATTGAAGGACTACGCTGACACGCTTGTAATCCGATACCTCATAACTGTCGGCGGCGGCTAGTTCCTCGGGTGTGATCTGGAACACCATGCCGGGAATCGGGACGCTGCTATCGCTTCCCGGACGAAGAATCGGATGGTGAGTCTTGCCGCTGGTGGCCAACACCTCTGGGTCGGTGATTTCGACCCAGGACTGCTCGTACCCCAGCATCGCATCGGCACTGCCGCTGAGCTCGCGCCCGAAGTTGGCCAGTTGCACGACTTTGTCCTGCAAGGTGCCGTAGGAAAACAGGTACTCCGTTTTATCGCTCATCCATAAATCCTTGTTTGAATAGTCCCGAGTAGCTTATCGGGTGATCTTCAACGCTTGCCGTGCCTTGTGCTTCTCCAGCGCCAGATCGATCAAGCGGCTGACCAGCTCGCTGTAAGTCATGCCGGTGGCTTGCCAGAGCTTGGGGTACATGCTGATTCGGGTGAAGCCGGGCAGTGAGTTGATTTCGTTGATCAGCACTTCGCCGCTGTCGGTCAGGAACACATCGACCCGCGCCAGCCCGGAACAGCCGAGCACCTGAAACGCCTCGACAGCCAAGGCGCGGATGCGCTCACTGGCCTCGCTGCTGATGTTGGCCGGCACCACGACCTCTGCCGCTTGAGCGTCGATGTATTTGCTGTCGTAGGAATAGAAGCCGCTGCGCACCACGATCTCGCCACAACCGCTGGCGATGGCATCTTCGTTGCCCAGCACCGCGCACTCGATCTCGCGACCGTTGACGGCGGATTCGATCAATACTTTTTCATCGAAACCCAGGGCCAGTTCCACTGCCGCCGTGTACTCGGCTTCGTCACTGACCTTGCTGACGCCCACGGACGACCCCTGGTTCGCCGGCTTCACGAACAGCGGCAGACCGAGTTTGGCCTGGACCTCGGCGAACCCGGTGCGCGCGGCGCTGGCACGAGTCAGGGTCACGAAGGGCGTGACTGCAATCCCGGCATCACGCAACAGCCGCTTGCTGATGTCCTTGTCCATGCACACCGCCGAGCCGAGCACATCGGAGCCGACAAAGGGTAAATCCGCCATGCGCAACAGGCCTTGCAGGCAACCGTCTTCACCCAGCGTGCCGTGCACTATCGGGAAGATCACATCGACGTGGCCCAGCATTTCCTGACTCGAGGTTTCGACCAATTGCTGGCTGGCCTTGCCCGGTACCACGGCCAGTTCCCGGTTGGACTGGTTGAGGGCGATCAGGGCCGGATTTTCCTGGTTGAGCAGGAAGTTCGATGGATCATTGAGGTGCCAAAGGCCTTGCTTGTCGATACCGATCAGCACCGGTTCGAAGCGCGACCGATCCAGCGCATCGACGATGTTTTTCGCCGATTGCAGCGACACTTCGTGCTCCGCCGAACGACCACCAAAAATAATCCCTACCCGCAGTTTGCTCATTCAAAACTCCTCAACGATTGGCCACCAGATGCGCGCCGAACAGCAAGTAACAACTGCCGGCGAAGCGATCCAGCCATTTACGTGAACGATCATAGGCCCCCGCCACCCGACGGCTGGCGAACAGCAGCGCCACACTGCAATACCAACCGAATGACAATGTCGCCATCGTCAGCACGGCCAGCGCCAGCAGCATCGGTGGCGGGGAGGCAGGCATGGCAGTGGCGAAAATCGTCGCCACGAACAGCGCAGCTTTGGGATTGGTCATATTGCCTACAAAGCCCCGGCCATAAGCCGACAGCAACGTGCGCCCTGCCCCGTTCAACGAACTGTCCCCCGGCATCACCGCCGGTTTGCGCTTGAACTGTTTCAGGCCCAGGTAAATCAGGTAACAACCACCGGCAATCTTGAAGCTCAGGTACAACGTCGGTGCTGCGCTGAACAGCGACTTGATGCCAAGGCCTCCCGCCAGTCCCCAGAGTACGGTGCCCGTCGCCACGCCCAACGCAGCCACTACGCCATGGCGGCGGGAGCAACTGGCGGCCAATTGCGCGGTATTGAAAAAATTGGGGCCCGGCGTCACTACCGCCACCGTCCATAAAAGCGCCAGGGACAACAGCGGTGCGGCGTAGCTCAGAGGAGTCATTTCCATAATATCGGCGCCTTCGTGGCTTCAGAGAATGCTCGATACCTTGCAACATTTGCCCACGGTTTTCTACCGGCCCAATGGCTTTTTTCGGCCAGCAGACAGGTGGCCGGTCCCTGGGTTACCGTGATCGACATTGCGCTCAAGACAACGACACCATGGCCAAGCACACGCCTCCCATCGACTGGTTCCATCGCGCCCCCGACGTGGGCGGGGTTCAGCGTTTCGAGGCATTTTTTGCCGGCCACGGCTACGACCTTCACCGCCATGACACCTACGCAATCGGCCGGACCCTGGCCGGCGTGCAGAGCTTTCAATACCGCGGCGGCTGGCGCCACAGCCTGCCCGGCGGGACCCTGGTGCTGCACCCGGACGAAGTCCACGATGGCGAGGCTGGCACCGAGGCCGGCTTCAAGTACCGGATGATGTACATCGAGCCGGCGCTGATCCAGCAGATACTCGGCGGGCAACCGCTGCCGTTCATCAAGACCGGTTTGTCGACCGACCCACGCCTGTTCGCCGCCACCGACGTGCTGCTGCAAAGCCTGGATTGCCCCCTCAATCCACTGGAAGAGCAGGACGCGCTGTTCGATCTGGCGCAGGCATTGAGCACTGTCTCCGGCGCGCCCGGTAAACGCCAACGCTTCGACTACGTGGCGGCGGAGCGCGCGCGGGAGTTCATCCACAGCGCTCTGGATCGCACGGTGACACTGGAGGAACTGGCGCAGCACAGCGGTCGGGATCGCTGGAGTCTATCGAGGGATTTCCGCCTGTTGTTTGGCACCAGCCCTTATCGATACCTGACCATGCGTCGCCTGGACCTGGTCCGCGCCCTGCTGATCCAGGGCCAGTCTCTGGTCAGTGCCGCACTGATCGCCGGTTTCACCGACCAGAGCCACATGACCCGGCAATTCAGCAAGGCATACGGCCTGTCACCGGCCCGCTGGATGAAAATGCACCGCCGCTGAGCGCGCACAATCGTACAAGAAGCCCGCTGCCGTGCTGACTATCGTGGCTTCACGATCAACCACGAGAGCATTCTTCATGAACGCCTACCAAAGCCTGAACTTCGCTGAAAAAATCGCCCGGATCGACTCGCACTGGAGCCCTCGGGTCATCGCCGAGATGAACGACTACCAGTTCAAAGTGGTGAAACTGCTGGGGGATTTCATCTGGCACGATCACCTGGACACCGACGAGACCTTCATCGTGCTCGAGGGGCAGCTGCGCATCGACTTTCGCGATGGCCACGTCCTGCTGAACGCGGGGGAAATGTACGTGGTGCCAAAGGGTGTCGAGCACAAACCCTCTGCCGCGCAGGAAGTGAAACTGCTGCTGATCGAGCCCAAGGGTGTGCTGAATACAGGCAGCGAAGGCGGCGAACGCACGGCGCAGAATGACGTCTGGGTGTAAAAGGCAGCCGGTTTACGGCTGCAGAGTCTTGCCGTCCACCGGCTCGCCGATCGTCAGGAAATGCCCGCCCGCCACATGATGCAGGGTGCGTAGCGCATCGTGTCCCGCGAAGTGCCAACGGCCTTCGCTGAACACGCGCTCATCGGCCTGGGCGGCAATCACCTCGGCCAGGAACAGGTCGTATTGCTGATGGTTGTTGGGCTCCGGCAGCAGTCGGCACTCCAGCCAGGCGACGCAACCTTCAAGCATCGGCGCATCGATCAGCTCGCCACTGAACGTCTGCAGGCCGTAGACCTGAAACTTGTCCAGGCCCTGGCCCTGAGTCAGCTCCAGGCCCGACGTCGAGCCCACAGTCTGGGCGATATCGGCCTGGGCCGCGCAGGGAACGTTCAGCACGAAGGTGCCCGACGCTTCCAGCAGTTGGCGGGTCCAGGTGGACTTGTCCAGCACCACGGCGATTTTCGGCGGTTCGAAGTCCAAAGGCATGGCCCAGGCCGCGGCCATGATGTTGCGCTGGCCTTCATGCGCCGCGCTGACCAGCACGGTCGGCCCGTGATTGAGCAAGCGATAAGCCTTGGACAAGGGAACCGGACGGCGGTGAGAAACGCTCATGAGGGCTGCTCCTGGGGAAAACGCCGATTGTAGCGATTTCCACCTAGAGGTCAGTTATCAAGTCGCCAGTTGATTGGCAAACTGCCCGACCGCGTTCACCACTTTCTGCGCGCCGTCCTGAATCTCGACGATCACCGTGCCCGCTTCCGCCGCCAGCGCCAGGCCTTGTTCAGCCTGAAGTTTGCCGTCGGTCATCAGGGCCACGGCATTGCGCGCCATGTCCTGGTTCTGGCGTACCACGCCAACGATTTCATCGGTGGCCTGGCTGGTACGGGACGCCAACTGCCGGACTTCATCCGCCACCACCGCAAAACCTCGCCCCTGTTCACCGGCGCGCGCCGCTTCGATGGCCGCGTTAAGCGCCAGCAGGTTGGTCTGTTCGGCAATGCCGCTGATGGTTTTGACGATGGTGCCAATCACCAGCGACTGCTCGTTCAACGCTTCGATGCCTTCGCCGGCGGTTTGCATGTGCCGGGCCAGGTCACGCATTACGTCCACCGCCTGAGTCACCACGGCGGTTCCACGCTGAGCGCTTTGATCGGTTTGCTGGGAGGTGCTGTAGGCGATGTTGGCCGCTTCGGCGACCGCCTGCTCCTGATTGACCTGATCGGTAATCACCGTGGCGAATTTCACCACTTTGTAGAGCGTGTTGTTGGCATCCACCACCGGGTTGTAGGACGCCTCCAGCCAGACCACACGACCGTGGTTGTCCACACGCTTGAAGCGGCCTGCCACGAATTCGCCGGCGTTCAGGCGGCGCCAGAAGTTCTGGTATTCCGCGCTGTTGTACTCTTCAGGCTCGCAGAACGTACGGTGATGTTTGCCCTTGATTTGCGCCAGGCTGTAACCCATGCCGCTGAGGAACCGCTCGTTGGCCGCCAACACGTTGCCATTGAGATCGAACTCGATGACCGCCGTCGAACGCACCAGCGCGCCGATCAGGTTCTCATGCTCGCGGGACGCCTCGATGGTGCGGGTCAGGTCGCTGGAATAAATCGAGAAGTGCTTGATCCGCCCCTCCGAGGACAACACGGGCTGCACAATCGAACGCAACCAGGCTTCCTTGCCATTGCCCCGCAGCAAACGCACGGCGCCGGCAAAGTGCTCACGGCGGGTCAGCGCAGCCTTGAAGCGGAGGTGGAATTCGTCCGATTTCACATGGGGCGGGACGATGTCTTCAATGTGCCGGCCGATCAGGTCGCTGCTTTTGTAGAGCATCTCGCCGAGGAAGTTCTGGTTGACCAATTGAATCCGTCCATCAGGATCCAGGGTCAGGACCAGCATCTCGCTTTCCAGACTGTCCTTCACTTGCTGAAGGCTGGAGAGTTCTTCGCGAAGAGCCGACAGCTCCTGCTTCAAGCGTTTGTTGAACATGGAAAGCACCGATGGACAGGAATGGAAAGCGGCATGCAGCCTAGCCATCGGCCTTGCGGATATTTTCTGAAGAGTGTTTCAGGGTTGTCCTACAAAAATAGTTGCGGCACGCCTGCGTGACCTTGCGCTCATGCCGTGCCAGCGGCCGGGCAATGTTCAACCCGGGGCATCCGTGTACCGAAATAAGCAGCGCTGCTCACGCCCACCGCGCCCATCACCGCACTGAAGATCACGCAAATCCACGGACTCCACGGCATCAGACCGATCAGCAACAACGGTGTGACACTCGCCCACGCTGCGTAGGCAATGTTGTAGGTGAAGGAAATCCCCGAGACGCGAATTCGCGCGGGAAACAGGCTGATCATCACCGACGGCACCGCGCCGACGACCCCGCAACCGAGTCCGGCAATCGCGTAGGCCAAGCCGATCCATTGGCCCCCGGTGATCAGGCACGTATAAAGCACGCCGATGCCCAGCGGCAGCAGCAGGCTATAGAGCATGACCGTGCGCCAGGCGCCGATGCGATCGACGAGCAGCCCGGCGAGTACACAGCCGATGTTCAGGAACACAATGCCCAAGGCACTCAAGGCGAAGGTGTGGCTGGCAGTCATGCCGAAGGTTTTCTGCATCATGGTCGGGGTGATGACCACGAACACCACCACCGCCGACGTCAGTACGCAGGTGAGGAGCATCGCTGGCAATATCGCCAGGCGATGTTCGCGCAAGACCGTGCGTAGCGGCAGTTCGACAGCGGCCTCGCGCTTGGCCTGCATGGCCATGAACACAGGGGTTTCGCTAAGCCAGCGGCGCAGCCAGACGCCAATCACCCCGAACACGCCGCCCAGCAGGAACGGGTAACGCCAGGCGTAATCGAGGATTTCCGTCGGGGTGAACGCCTGCGCCAGAAAGGTCGCGGTCAGGGCGCCGATCAGGTAGCCAAAGGTCAGCCCGGCTTGCAAGAAGCCCAGGGCATAACCGCGATGCCCGGCCGGCGCGTGCTCGGCGACGAACACCCAGGCGCTCGGCACTTCACCGCCGACCGCAGCGCCCTGCAGGACCCGCAGGACCAACAGCAGCAGCGGTGCGAAATAGCCGATCTGGGCGTAGGTCGGCATGATGCCGATCAGCAGGCACGGCAGCGCCATCATCAGGATGCTCAGGCTGAAGACCTTCTTGCGCCCCAGCCGGTCGGCGAAATGCGCCATCAGAATGCCGCCCAATGGGCGCGCCAGATAACCCGTCACGAAAATCCCGAAGCTTTGCAGCAAGCGCAGCCACTCGGGCATTTCCGGTGGGAAAAACAGCTGGCTGAGGGTCAGCGCGAAAAAGACGAAAATGATGAAATCGTAGATTTCCAGGGCGCCGCCAAGGGCCGCCAGGCCAAGGGTCTTGTAGTCCGAGCGGCTGAACGGCGTCGGGCGCGAATCGGTATTGGCAGTCATGAAAAGAACTCTGGCACGGGCAAAAAACCAAGGCGCCCATGGTCTACGCAAACGCGTCCACCGACAACCCGTTAGACCAAAGTCTCAGACGGGTTAATCTTCGTCACAAAAAAATGACCGATTGAATTACTGTTGGCACCTGTCCAGACGGGCCTTTGCCGCCCCAAAGACCACAATAAACATAAAAATTCGAGGTACTCCCGTGGCCGCTGATATCGAAGATACCCGCTCCGCCCGCTTTGCCCTGCGCTGTTCAAGTTTTGCCGAACGCTGGTTCCCCGACTCGTGGGTGTTTGCCGCGCTGGCGGTGATCATCGTGGCCGTGGCGACCCTGTTCATGGGCGCCAAACCCACTGACGCGGCCATGGCTTTCGGTGATGGGTTCTGGAGCCTGATCCCGTTCACCATGCAGATGGCGTTCGTGGTCATCGGCGGTTATGTGGTCGCCAGCTCCCCGCCCGCGGTGAAACTCATCGACCGCCTGGCCCGGATCCCGAAAAACGGCCGCTCGGCCGTGGCCTGGGTCGCGTTGATTTCCATGGTGGCGTCGCTGCTGAACTGGGGCCTGTCGCTGGTGTTCGGCGGTCTGCTGGTGCGCGCCCTCGCTCGCCGCACCGACCTGAAAATGGATTACCGCGCCGCCGGTGCTGCCGCGTATCTGGGCCTTGGCGCCGTGTGGGCCTTGGGCCTGTCGTCGTCCGCCGCGCAATTACAGGCCAACCCGGCCAGCCTGCCACCCTCGATTCTGTCGATCACCGGCGTCATTCCGTTCACCCAGACCATTTTTCTCTGGCAGTCCGGCGTCATGTTGCTGGCACTGATCGTGATTTCGCTGATCATCGCCTACGCCACCGCGCCGGGGCCGAAAACAGCCCGCGACGCCGAAGCCTGCGGCATTGACCCGAGCTTCAACCTGCCACCGCTGCAACCGCGCACCCGCCCCGGCGAATGGCTGGAGCACAGCCCGTTGCTGACGATTTTGCTGGTGCTGCTGGCCGCAGGGTGGCTGTTCCACGAGTTTTCGACTAAACCGGCGATCAGCGCGATCTCGGGCCTGAACACTTACAACTTCCTGTTCATCATGCTCGGCGCGCTGCTGCACTGGCGCCCGCGCAGCTTCCTCGATGCCGTATCGCGAGCGGTGCCGACCACCACCGGCGTGCTAATCCAGTTTCCGCTCTACGGCTCGATCGCTGCGCTGATGACCACGGTCAAAGGCACTGACGCGCAGACCCTGGCCCACCACATCTCGACCTTCTTCGTCAGCATTGCGTCCCACGACACTTATGCGCTGCTGATGGGCGTTTACTCGGCGATTCTCGGTTTCTTCATTCCATCCGGCGGCGGCAAATGGATCATCGAAGCGCCTTATGTCATGCAGGTGGCCACCGACCTGAATTACCACCTGGGTTGGGCCGTGCAAATCTACAACGCGGCTGAAGCCCTGCCGAACCTGATCAACCCGTTCTACATGCTGCCGCTGCTGGGCGTGCTTGGGTTGAAGGCGCGGGACTTGATTGGCTTCTCGTTCGTGCAATTGCTGGTGCACACGCCGCTGGTGCTGTTTTTGCTGTGGGCGCTGGGGACGACGCTGACGTATACGCCGCCGGTGATGCCGTAAACGAAGTTGATTGCACCTGTGCAAAGCAGGTGCAATCAGATTTGATCGGAGGGTAAAACCTTCAACAACTCAGGCAAGGCCGTCTGAACGGTATCCCACACCACTTCGAGATTGATATCGAAATAGCCGTGAGCAATGCGGTTGCGCATACCTCGCATGCTGCGCCATGGCACTTGTGAATTTTCGCTCGCAAAATCCGCATAGCCATCCATTACTTTGGTGGCTGCTTCACCAATAATGATGAGGCTCATGATCACAGCTTGCTGGGTACGTTTGTCTTCGGAAAACTCTTCTTTACTCAAGCCTTCGACAAAAATCAGCGCATCGCTTGCGGCTTGCCGCATATGGTCAAGGTAATCTGCGAGACGGTTAACAGTCATACGGGACGAGCCTGTTCGAGTACCTGCTGACGAAACTTCAACGGAAGATCTCCCGGCGTCAGCAGATCAACACTGACCCCCAGCAAATCTTCGAGCTCGACTTGAAGCCCTCCGAGATCGAAAAGCGTGGCCCCTGGGAGAGCGTCCACCAGTAAATCAAGGTCACTCCCTTCTTTATCTGTCCCGAGTAACGCGGAACCAAATACACGAGGGTTGGACGTACGAAATCGACCGACGACCTCGCGGACGGCTGCTCGTTTTAGATCCAGTGCAGTAGAAGGTTTCATGGGTGACCTTTGCCAAGTCCAATACTGCGCCAGTCTAGCAGTGCTCGAGAGCGGTAGACACTGCACCTCTTGTAACCCTCTGTCACATCCCACGCTTGCGGACCAAACCACGTCCCGCCGCAAATAATAGCTCAGTGCCACTACTTTCCTTTACCGCCCCGCTGCTCCGGTAATATCCTTGCGCGAATATTATCTGTATCAACTTTTTGCAGGCCGGAAAGGGAGTTCATCGCCATGATCGTAGGGATTGACCTGGGAACCACCAACAGCCTCGTTGCCGTCTGGCGCGGGGAGTCCAGCGAGTTGGTGCCCAATGCACTCGGCCAGTTCCTCACTCCCAGCGTGGTGGGTCTCGATGATCAGGGCCGGGTTCTGGTCGGCCAGGCTGCCCGCGAGCGCTTGCACACTCACCCGCGCCAGACCGCTTCGCTGTTCAAGCGGCACATGGGCAGCGCTACGGAAGTGCGTCTGGGAGACCGGTCATTCCGTCCCGAGGAGCTTTCGGCGCTGGTGCTCAAGAGCCTGAAGGAAGACGTCGAGCGGGCCTTCGGCGAAACCGTGCATGAAGCGGTGATCAGCGTGCCGGCCTACTTCAGCGATGCCCAGCGCAAGGCCACGCGCATTGCCGGTGAGCTGGCGGGTCTGAAGGTTGAAAAACTGATCAACGAGCCAACCGCTGCGGCGCTGGCATATGGGCTGCATCAACGGGACAAGGAAACTTCGTTCCTGGTGTTCGACCTCGGCGGCGGCACCTTCGACGTGTCGATCCTGGAGCTCTTCGACGGGGTCATGGAAGTGCGCGCCAGCGCGGGCGACAACTTCCTGGGTGGTGAAGATTTCGACAGCGTGCTGCTTGAGCATTTCCTTGAGCACCATCGCAACACCGACAACTTTCCTGACCGCAACAGCATCATCCAGCCTTTGCGTCGCGAGGCCGAGCGCGTGCGCAAAGCCCTGGGCCTGGACAGCAGCGCCGAATTCAGCCTGCGGGTCGACGGCCAGCAATGGACGCAAACCATCACCCAAGCGCAATTGGCCACGCTCTACACGCCGCTGCTCGAACGCCTGCGCACACCGATCGAGCGGGCCCTGAGAGACGCGCGGATTCGGGTCAGTGATCTCGACGAAATCCTGCTGGTAGGCGGTACGACGCGCATGCCGCTGGTGCGCAAACTGGCGGCCGGCCTGTTTGGGCGTTTCCCTTCGATCAGTCTCGATCCGGACGAAGTCGTGGCCCACGGTGCGGCGATCCAGGCTGCCTTGAAAGCACGCTCCGCCGCGCTGGAAGAAGTGGTGCTGACCGACGTCTGTTCTTACACATTGGGCATCGAGACTTCGACCCAAATCGGCCAGCAGTACGAAAGCGGGCATTACTTGCCGATCATCGAGCGCAACAGCATCGTGCCGGTGAGCCGGGTCAAGACGGTGTACACATTGCAAGATAACCAAGAGCACGTGCTGCTGAAGATCTTTCAGGGCGAAAGCCGTCTGGTCAAAGACAACGTGGCATTGGGCGAACTGGACATCAAAGTGCCGAAACGCAAGGCCGGCGAAGTCGCCCTCGACGTGCGTTTCACCTACGACAACAACGGTTTGCTCGAAGCCCAGGTGGTCATTCCCCTGACGGGCGACAAGCATTCGCTGGTCATCGAAAACAACCCCGGCGTGCTCACACCCGAAGAGATTCAGGAACGCCTGGAGGGCCTGGCGCTGTTGAAGATTCATCCGCGCGATCAGCAGGTCAATACGGTGTTGACCGCACGTCTTGAGCGTCTCTATCAGGAAAGTCTGGGGCAGATGCGTGAACAGATTGCTCATTGGGCCAAACAGTTTCAGCACGTGCTTGATTCGCAGGATGAACGGCGGATCCGTGAAGCGCGCAGTGAACTGACCCAGCAACTGGGCACGCTGGACAACGGTCTCTGGCACTAAGGAGCAGCAATATGGATTGCTGGTCTGTGCTGGAACTGCCCGAAGACGCTGATGCGCGCACCATCAAGCGAAGCTATGCAAGGCTGCTGAAAACCTTCCGGCCCGATGAAGATCCCGAAGGCTTTCAGCGCTTGCGTGAAGCCTATGAGCAGGCGCTGGGTGTTGCGCAATGGCGAGCCGAATACGCCGCCGAAGAACATGAAGTCGCAACGGTCGACATTGTCGAGAAGCCCAATCACACCGACCTCCAGGCAGGGTCCGATGTGCTCGGCGTGCGTCCGTTGAGCCTTCAAAATCCGCCTCCACTTCGGCCCTTGAACCTTGAAAGTCCGCCCCCTCTGCGCTCGCTGAACCTTGCACCGTCCACCCCCCAGCCCCTTCACGAACCGGTTGCAGCGCCGGACGAACTCGCGGCGCGCGCCTTGCTCGACGGACTCTCCGAGCAGAATCTGTCCGAGCGCTGGGCCCAAGCGCAACAACAGCACTGCGCCAAAGCGTTTGAGCAGCGATTACTGGCGTTGTGCTTCGATCATCCGGGCTTGCGCAATTCGATTGCCGCCTGGGCGGTCCAGCACCTCGATTGGCTCGCGCCCTGGCAAAACGTCGAAATGACCGATTGGCAGCGAGACGCTCTCGCCAGCGGCTTGCTGCAGGATTATCGGCAGGTGTTGCAGGAGTTGCTCGAAGCCAGCAAGGAGCGGGAATTCCTGACACAGCTCAAAAGTTACACCGTACAACCCTGGCTGCAGGTGTTCGATCGACGTCAGGAGTGGCAGCGGATCCTTCTGCAATTGTTCAGTGACACCGAATGGAGCCTGCCACTGTTCGATCGCGTCGGTCAGGTGTTTGGCTGGGACGATAAAAAAGGCATTCATCCTGAACCGATGTCGCTCTGGCAGGCACTGATTGAGCGCTGCAATCAGGAAAGCTTCTACGCAAGCCTGCAGGCCAAGGCCCAAGACAACCGGACTTGGGCCGCTGACGTTCAAGCCGCGCACTTGCTGATGAATCCGATGCAGCCTGGCCAACAGAAGAAAATGATCGACGGCTTTGGCCAAAACGAATGGCAGGCCTGTCATGACCTTGCGCAAACCCTCAAGTGGCGTTATCCGCAATTGCGTTTGCGGTTGCCCCACGCCGATGTTTTTCACTGGCGACGTTTCCTGCCGCGCCCCATCGCCGACGAAACCTGGGTGCGTGTCTGGGCGGGCATCGCACTGGCGCTGTTTTTGTTTTATTTCCCGACCGAATACAAATCCAAAGGCTTCAGCATCAGCATCCCGATGATATTTATCTCGTTGGCATTCGCCTGCGTGCCGGTCTGGTTCTTCCGTTTCGCCATGAGCTGGTGGGTGCCGATCATCTCGCATGTCGTTGTCCAGGACCTGTGGCTGACCGAAGGCCTGGTCCCCCGCCACTGGAACCCGGATACCCGTTGGTTGGTGATGCGACACGGTGTTCCGCAAGCCGTCCTCACGTTGCTGTTCGGGCTTCTGTTGGGTTGGCCGGGCATGGCGACTTATGTCGGTTTCATGCTGATCGGTCTCTTGCACAAACGCCGTATCGGTCAGCTCGATCCTGAACTGGCCGCTCGGCGTCCATGGCTGACGGCGCTGCATTGGGCGCACTTCAGTCCGCTGCAGTTGGTGTTTTTGCTGGTGATGGTCGGCGTCATCTTCGTGTGTCGGATGTATTTTCCGGAATATCACCTGACTCATTTGATGTTCAGGTGAGCGATTGCCGGCCGATCTGCTTAAGTAACTATCGCCCGCGATCAACGCGGCCCACGCTGAAAAGGATCTGAGCATGTTCAAACTGACAGGACTTACCCTCGCGGCCCTTACCCTGAGCGCCGCCGCCCACGCCAATGTCGATCTGAAACTGGGCAGCACCGAACGCGTCACGCGGCTGTTCGCCTACCCCAACAACTGCAACGTCGTCTGCTTCCGCAACTGGACGCTTGAGCAAACCGTCGAGCACTACCTGACCCAAAGCGTACAGCGCGATGGCTACAGCACTGCGAAAGTGCGGGTCAAAACCGATAACGGTCAGCTCTACGCCGACATCAGCGGCGTGCCGAAGGGTTACGAAAAACCGTTGTCCGCGCTGCTCAATGCCGGTGATCTGGCCTACACGGGCGCCAAAAAGCTCAACGTTGATGGCAAGTGGGCTTACAGCTGGTATCTGTTCCTGCCACTGGGCATGGCCCTGGAAAACCGCAAGAGCGTCGAGCTGCTGCATTTCCCGCCGGATTACTCCCTGACACAGGCCCAGGATTACCTGCGCTCCGCCACCACGGATCGCTGGGCCACGCTGCTGACCGACAACGGTATCCCCGCCGATCAGACGCCGGGTTACCAGACCATCATTGATATCGCGCCGATTGCGGCGCCGGCCAGTGCAGGCAAGGATCTGGAAGGTGTCTACGACTACTTCAAGGACTACCAGACCACCATGGTCAAGGAAGTCAGCCAGAACGCCCGCGGTGCCACGTTGCCGATGGTCGCGTTTGGCGCACCGGTGCGTAACTGGATCAAGCAGCAATACGGGCCGACCGTGAATGTGCTGGGTCTGGCCACGATCAGCCCGAGCGCCGGGGTGAAGGTGCCGGTGCTGGGCTCCAACCACCCGAGCTACATCTGGTACGCCGCCAACCCGGAGAGCTACACCGGCGACGATGCTCAGGCCAAGGCCGATGCCGCGGGCCTGAAAGTCATGGGCCAGGATTTGAGCGCCGCCTGCTGGCAGGCCGGTATGGGCAGCAAACCCGGGACCGACCCGACCGCTCAGCTGAAAGGCTGCACACAGACATGGCAAGTGACCCAGAAAGAAAAAACCTGCGAGCTGTTCTACACCTCGATCCGTAACCTGACGCCTGAACAAGCCGTGGCCAAATGCGCGACGACGCCGATCCAGTCCGAGCTCAAACAGCTGCAAGCCCCGGCACCTGTGACTGCGGCTCCGGCGCCTGCGCTGTAAACGCCCTTGCACGTTTGCGTGTGAGCGAAGGCTTACGCGCAAAAGCGCACTTTCCTTCTGTCAGTTCTGACAGTAGACCCGTCGTTTCATTTGCGAGATCTTGAGGTAACCCCCTGTGTTGCAGGGCTGACAGGACGTCAGTTGGGAAGTCGCAACGCGCTGCCGACAAGGATCGTTATGAAACCTCATTCCCTGCACGGGCCCCTGGCGCAAGCTCCCGATGGATTCTATCCATTCCCGGAGCTACCGCCAGGCCTTGGATTTCCTTCCCGGGTCGATTTCGAGATTATCTACAACGCGAGTGGATTGGCCGCGGCCATCGTAGCCCTGCGCGAATTTCCACAGATCAGCCGAATCTGCCGCGTGTCGGGGCATCTCATGCCTTATCGCCATCGACATACCCGGCAACTGGCGCCTGGTATCCACGTCTACGACCCACACTTCAGCGGGCTGCTGAGGCACTCCTGCGACCCCAATGTCTTTCTCGACATGAGCGAAATGTGGTTGTGGGCACTGACGGATATTAATAAAGGCGACAACTTGACGATGGATTACGCCACGACCGAAGACAAACTGCTGCGCCAGTTCGCCTGTCAGTGCGGGTCCCCGGAGTGTCGAGGCTGGATCTGCGGCTACGATGAACAGCCGAACGCCGACGGCCAGTTGTATTTCCACCACTGGCGTCGGCGCAGTCTCTGTTGAACCGTTTTTACAGCGTTTCGACCGGACGCAGTCGGTACTGCGGCGGCAATTGCTCAAAACCGCTGATGGTCGTGTTCAGGCTTTTCCAGCGGCCATCCTTGATGCCGTAGATGCAACCATGGATCGACAGGTTCTGCCCGCGATGCCAGGCGTTTTGCACAATGCTGGTATGGCCGACGTTGGCCACTTGCTGGATCACGTTGAGCTCGCAGAGACGGTCGACGCGCTCTTCTTCGGTCGGCAACCCGGCCAGTTCTTCACGCTTCTCGTAATAGAGATCACGGATCGAGCGCAGCCAGCCGTCGATCAGGCCCAGCTGGCGATCCTGCATCGAAGCGCGCACACCGCCGCAGCCGTAGTGGCCCGTGACGAGGATGTGTTTGACCTTGAGCACGTCGACCGCGTACTGAATCACCGACAGGCAGTTGAGATCAGTGTGCAGCACCACGTTGGCCACGTTGCGGTGGACGAACAGGTCGCCGGGCAGCATGCCGACGATCTCGTTGGCAGGCACCCGGGCGTCGGAACAGCCAATCCACAAGTATTCCGGCGTCTGTTGGCGAGCCAGCTTGGAGAAGAAGTCCGGATCTTCCTGTTTGATCGCCTCGGCCCAGCGTTCGTTGTTATCAATCAGATCTTGTAATTCGTTCATGCTGTAAAGCCTCAAGAATGATGCGCTGGTTTGACAGACAACCGCCCGTCGGGGTCACGCGCTTGATGCAAGTAATGCCGGGTGGAATTCTCAGGAGTTCAGCGGGTCCACCCTAGTAAGGCCCACAGTATGAGGAATTGCCATGACTGATTCACGACGTCCGTACGATGCGGTGCAGCCCGAGCCCATCGACGACAACGAAGACCGCATGGGTTCGATGCATGAACTGGATTTCGACGAGGAAGAACCCAGCGCGAAAATAGGCGACGAACTGCCGGAAACCGAGCGCGAACGGCTGATGCCTCGGGAACGTGTGCGTGAAGCGGGCATGACGGGGGCCTCGACCGATGACCATGAGTCTACAGATGATGACATGAGCCCGGAAACGTTGATCCGTGAAGACGGTGCGCGGGATGCCCATGAGGCCGGTGAGGGCAATCAGGCGGATTGGGATTTGAGTATTGTCGATGAAGACGATATTGGCGGGGGCAATGGGCTGGATGAGGCGGAGATGGCGCGGCGGGATCCGATGGACGGTAATCGTTGATCGTAGATGTCAGTCAGGACGCCTTCGCGGGCAAGCCTCGCTCCTACGGGATGGGTAAGACACCAGTCCTGTAGGAGCGAGGCTTGCC
>NZ_JASCOM010000064.1:0-27304 GCF_029959925.1 Pseudomonas sp. PS02303 | reverse complement strand
GGGGCGGGGATTTTTCGGGGGCACCAAATTGATGCCTTGACTGGTTTTGTGGACGTGAGCCTGCTCGCGATAGCGTCGGCACAATCAACATTTGATGTGGCTGACATTCCGCTATCGCGAGCAGGCTCGCTCCTACAGGGTTTATTCAGTGCTGCCGAGGCCTTGCCAATGCTTGAGACCGATGAAGATGAAGCGCAGTTGTTGAGTGATTTTTGCCTGTGGCGTCAGGTGCTCAGGCAGCGCCTCGGCCGGTGGATCGATAATGTCCGGCAAGGTCGCGAACACACTTTTGACGATCAGGTCCGCCATGACGCTGAGGCCGGCGATGTCCAGATGCTGCAATTTCGGCATCAAGGACAGGTCGGCCGCGAGGTCCGAGCTGATGTCTTCCCGCAGGCGACCAATGGCCTGGCGCACGGGCAGCGATCCGCCGTACTGCTCCCGGGCCAGAAACAGGAACTGCGAGCGATTGGCCGAGACCACGTCGAGAAAGATCCGAACCGAAGCGTCAATGATGCCGCCCATGACGAACTCGTTATGGCGCACCAGGCGAATGGTCTCGCGAAAGGTCTGGCCGACTTCGCTCACCAGTACCAGGCCCAGTTCGTCCATATCGGCGAAATGCCGGTAGAAACCGGTGGGCACGATGCCGGCGGTTTTCGCCACTTCGCGCAGGCTCAGGCTGCCGAATCCTCGACCACATTCCATCAGGTGACGGGCAGCGTCCATCAGGGCGTTGCGGGTTTGTTGTTTCTGTTCGGCGCGGGGCAGCATCGCAAGGGTGTTTTTCTGGACAGGGACAGCGGCGCACTCTAGCAAATCGGCTTCGCTGGCGTCGAACGACTATCGGGGGATCAAGCGGGGATGTACAACTTCCAATGAGGCAAAACCCTATAAAGTCAAAAGCCCAATCCAGGGATTGGGCTTTTTTTCAGGGCCGCCATGGGCTCAGCTCACAGCGCTGTTGCGTTCGATGACACGGTCACCACCACCTTCGGCGAGTGTTTGGCCTGGGGTGCGATCGGAACCATCGGCAGCCAGTGTTTGGCCTGGAGTGCGGTCGGAACCATCGGCAGCCAGTGTTTGACCTGGGGTGCGGTCGGAACCATCGGCAGCCAGTGTTTGGCCTGGAGTGCGATCGGAACCATCAGCAGCCAGTGTTTGGCCTGGGGTGCGGTCGGAACCATCAGCGGCGAGAACCTGGCCTTGTGGCGTTTTGTCATAACCGTCTTCAGTGATCAGGCCTTTTTCTTTCAAACGATCATTGCCACCTTCGGCAAGGGTCTGGCCTTGTGGAGTGCGGTCGGAACCATCGGCAGCGACGGTTTGGCTGAACACCGAGCGGCTGTCTTTGACTTGTGGAGTGGCCTGGTCAGCAGCAGGCAGAGCGAAAGCGGTGCTGGCCAGCATTGAGAGGGTAAGGCTAAGCAGTAATTGGCGTTTCATGATGGGTTGCTCCTTGGGGGGGCGATAAAGTGGGTACGAGGGCAATGCTACTCTCGATAAGTCGATATAAAAGTTCATAAACGCAATGGTAATAATCAACGGAATTGATTGTTCTGCCGAAGCGCTCTAGAACGGGTGTCTCCGGCGATCGCTTTTGCACTGGAGTGGGTATTTTCGACCCACTGATGCCGCACAAAAGTGCGGGGGCGGTAACGCTGGATTCGGGGGCAGTCTCTCCCCGGTCGATTATTTGAGGATTAATCGATGTTTCGGTTAAACCTGCGGGCCGTTTTTCAGTCGTAGATTCCATGGCAGGCCGGTTCTGGCCTGTCGTTTCACACGTGCGTCGCAGTCAGGGCGCTCAGTCGTATCAGGAGCCCTGTGCAATGACGCGCACTCGTAAAATTGTTACCTGGACCTTCGCCAGCCTGATTATCTTGCTGGCGGTATTGGTTCTGATCATCGCGTTCTTCGATTGGAACCGGATCAAACCGCCCCTTAATGCCAAAGTTTCTGAAGAGCTGCATCGTCCGTTCGCCATTAATGGCAACCTCGCGGTGGTCTGGCAGCGCGAGCCCGACGAGGGCGGTTGGCGGGCGTGGGTGCCGTGGCCGCACGTGGTGGCCGAAGACCTGAGCCTGGGCAACCCGGACTGGTCGAAAAAACCACAGATGGTCACCCTCAAACGCGTCGAGCTGCGTATTTCACCCTTGGCATTGCTGGCGCAACGGGTGGTGATCCCGCGTATTGACCTGACCGAGCCGAATGCCGACCTTCAGCGCCTGGCCGATGGCCGTGCCAACTGGACGTTCCAGTTCGACCCCAAAGACCCGAACGCCGAGCCTTCGAGCTGGGTGGTGGATATCGGTGCCATCGGCTTCGACAAGGGCCACGTCACCCTCGACGACCAGAACCTCAAGACTCAGCTCGATGTGCTGATTGATCCGTTGGGCAAACCCATTCCATTCAGCGATATCGTCGGCGACAAAGCCGCAAAAAACGCGCAGGAGAAAGGCGCGGCTCCCCAGGATTACGCGTTCGCGCTGAAGGTCAAAGGCCAATACCACAATCAGAAACTCGCGGGCGAAGGCAAGATCGGCGGGTTGCTGGCATTACAGGATGCGGCCAGGCCGTTCCCGCTCCAGGCGCAAGTGAAGATCGCCGATACCAGTGTCGAACTGGCCGGAACGCTGACCGATCCGCTGAACCTCGGCGCCCTGGACCTGCGCCTGAAACTGGCCGGTACCAGCCTGGGCAATCTCTATCCGCTGACCGGTGTGACGCTGCCGGATACGCCGCCCTACGAGACCGACGGGCATTTGATCGCCAAACTGCATGAGCCGGGTGGTGCGGTGTTCCGCTATGAAGCATTCAACGGCAAGATCGGCGAGAGCGACATCCACGGCAGCCTGGCCTATGTCGCCAGCCAGCCGCGGCCGAAACTCAGTGGTTCGCTTGTTTCCAACCAACTGCTGTTCGCCGACCTGGCCCCGTTGATCGGCGCTGACTCCAACGCCAAGCAAAAGGCCCGTGGCGGCGAAAGCAAGCAGCCGACGGACAAGGTGTTGCCGGTCGAGGAGTTCAAGACCGAGCGCTGGCGTGACATGGACGCCGACGTCGAATTCACCGGCAAGCGCATCATCCACAGCGAAAAATTGCCGTTCAATGACCTCTATACGCACCTGGTGCTGACCGACGGTGTTCTCAGTCTGGAGCCTCTGCGTTTCGGCGTGGCGGGCGGCAACCTGGATGCGCAGATTCGCCTCAATGGCCGCACCGAGCCGTTGGAAGGCCGGGCCAAACTGACCGCGCGCAAGTTCAAGCTCAAGCAGCTGTTCCCGACCTTTGAACCGATGAAAACCAGTTTCGGCGAACTCAACGGTGATGCCGACATCACCGGCCGTGGCAACTCGGTGGCCAAGCTGCTGGGCAGCGCCAATGGCAACCTGAAAATGCTGATCAACGATGGCGCCATCAGCCGCGAGTTGATGGAGCTGGCCGGGCTCAACGTCGGCAACTATGTGGTGGGCAAGATCTTTGGCGACAAGGAAGTGAAGATCAATTGCGCGGCGGCCGACTTCGACATCAAGACCGGTTTGGCCACCACCCGATTGTTTGTCTTCGATACCGAGAACGCGATCATCTATATCGACGGCACGGCGAACATGGCGACGGAGCAGCTGGACCTGACGATCACCCCGGAATCCAAAGGCTGGCGGTTGATTTCGTTGCGCTCGCCGCTATACGTGCGGGGCAAGTTCATCAAGCCGGATGCGGGCGTGAAGGCGGTGCCGCTGATTTTGCGTGGCGCCGGGATGGTTGCGTTGGGCGTGATTGCAGCGCCAGCGGCAGGGCTGTTGGCGTTGGTGGCACCGAGTGGGGGTGAGCCGAATCAGTGTGCGCCATTGTTGGAACAGATGAAGGCAGGCAAGGCGCCGGTAACCGTTAAACCAACGAAATAATGGGGTGTCAGTGTGGCTGCCTTCGCGGGTAAGCCTCGCTCCTTCAGGAGAATACTAAACCTGTAGGAGCGAGGCTCGCCCGCGAAGGCGATCTGAAAGGCGCTAGAGATCTTTCAGAATGTCAGCCATGTCATCCGCATGCTCTTCTTCCTGAGCCAGGATGTCTTCAAAGATGCGCCGGGTGGTCGGGTCTTTTTCGCCGATGTACTGAATGATCTCGCGGTAGCTGTCGATGGCAATCCGCTCGGCGACCAGGTCTTCGTAGACCATCTCTTTCAGTGAATTGCCCGCCACATATTGCGCGTGGGAGTTTTTCGACAGCAGGTCAGGGTTGAACTCCGGCTCGCCGCCCAGTTGCACGATGCGCTCGGCCAGTCGGTCGGCGTGCTCGGCTTCCTGGGTTGCGTGCTCGAGGAATTCGTCGGCCGCGACGTTGGCTTTCAAGCCGCTGGCCATGAAGTAGTGGCGCTTGTAGCGCAACACGCAGACCAGTTCCGTGGCCAGCGACTCGTTCAGCAGGCGCAATACTTCTTCACGGTCAGCGCTGTAGCTTTCGGTCACCGCGCCGTTCTCGACGTTCTTGCGGGCCCGTTCGCGAAGGGTGGTTACGTCAGACAAATGCATGTCACTCATCTCGTTCTCCTGGAGGCTAATCCGGTTTGCGTCACCTTCTGGGGAAGTGATCGCTACTTAAGGTGTGAGTGATGAGCGCGGCGAAAAGTTTTATGCCATTTGTCCATCGTAAAAAGCGCCCGAAATGGTCACGCCAACCCATGCCCGGACAGCAGCGCCTCCTCGCGCAGCCACGCAAAAAACGCCCGCACCGGCGGATGCCGTTCGCGTCCCGGCACACAGAGTGCGCTATAGCCGGCGCCATCGACCTGGACCTCGCCCCGGTAGGCGACCAGTAAACCGTTGGCCACGCTTTCCGACACCAGGATATTGCTCGCCAGCACCAGCCCCTGCCCGGCGATCGCGGCTTGCAGGGCGTAATGCTCTTCGTCGTATTCACGGACCGCCGGTTGCCCTGTCAGCCAACTTTCGCCGGACTGCGCGCACCAGGCCGCCCAGCCGTGGGCATAGAGTTTGGAGTTGTGCCAGCGCACGCTGATCAGCGTGGGTACCCGCTCAGCCGCCAGGGCCACCTGCCCGGGCGAGCCATAGACGCCGAACGATTCGTCGAACAGGCACAGCCCATAAAGGTTCGGGTAATCACCCAGGCTGTAGCGCACCACCAAATCGACGCTGGCGTCCTGATGCAGATCGATGACTTCGCAGTGGGTGTCCAGGCGCAGGTTGATGTTCGGATGGCGGGCGTAAAACCGACCCAGACGCGGCACCAGCCACAACGCCGCGAAGGCCGCCGTGGTGGAGATCGTCAGGCTCGCGCCGCTGCGTTGCGGGCGCAGGGTGTCGACGCTTTGCGCCACTTCCAGCAGCGCCCCGTGCAGGCTGCGGAACAACCGTTCGCCGCCGTCGGTGAGGCGCACCTGCCGTGGCAGCCGCTCGAACAGCGGCACGCCGAGCCAGTTCTCCAGCGAACGAATCTGGTGCGACACCGCTGTGGGCGTCACCGAAAGTTCTTCGGCGGCGGCCTTGAAACTCAGCAGGCGCGAGGCGGATTCGAAGGCGCGCAGGGCGGTGAGCGGCAACGAGGCAAACATTCAAATACTCCATGGATGAAATGGATTCATCCAGACTGATTTCTACTCAGTTGAAGAAGGGCGGCTGTGAGCTTCAATCTGCAAGCCACAGGCAGTTTAGCCCTTAAGGAGATTCAGATGAGCAAGATTCTTGCGATCCATGCCAGCCCCCGTGGCGAGCGTTCCCATTCCCGGCGTCTGGCGGAAGTGTTTCTTGGTGCTTGGCAAGCGCGACATCCTCAGTCGCAGCTGACTCGCCGGGAAATCGGTCGGGCATTGATACCGCCGGTTAACGAGGCCTTTGTGGCCGCGGCCTTTTACCCCGAGCCCCAAGCGCGTCCCTTGTCGATGCAGGCCGACCTGGCGTTCAGCGATGAGCTGGTCGGCGAGTTGCTCGGTCACGATTTGCTGGTGATTTCCACGCCGATGCACAACTTCAGCGTACCCAGCGGCCTCAAGGCCTGGATCGATCAGATTGTGCGGCTCGGGCTGACGTTCAATCACACCCTGGACAATGGCGTGGCGCAGTACGAGCCGTTGGTGCACGGCAAAAAAGCCCTGATCGTCACCAGTCGCGGCGGCTTCGGTTTCGGGCCGGGCGGCGAGCTGGAGGCGATGAACCATGCCGATCCGTTGCTGCGCACCGCGCTGGGGTTCATCGGCATCACCGACATCACCGTGGTGGCTGCCGAAGGCGAAGAGTCGGCTGAGCGCACGTTCGAGATTTCGCTGGCCGAAGCCGAGCAGCGCTTGCTTACGCTGGCCCGGGAGTTCTGATGGCCTGGCTGTTTCTGCTGATCGCCGCCGGGTTCGAAGTTACCTTCGCCATGGGCATGAAGTACGCCGAAGGCTTTACCCGGCTCTGGCCATCGCTGATCACGGTGGTGGCCGCCGTCGGCGGGATTTACTTCCTGACCCTGGCCATGCGCGAGTTGCCGGTAAGCATCGCCTACCCGATCTGGACCGCCATCGGTTCACTGGGCACGGTGTTTCTCGGCTTTGCGCTGCTGGGTGAAAGCCTGACGGCGATCAAACTGGTGTCGGTGGGGCTGATCGTGGCAGGCGTGGTGGGGCTGAAGTAGGGTGGATGTCATAGACTGGTCGTCGAGTTGTCATCTTGGGTGACGATGCTTGGCTGACGTCTTGCATCGCGCCTTGCTTCATCTCACCGATCACAAGGATGTCCGTCCATGTCGCAAGGTTCTGCCACGCGTTATCCGTTGGTGCTGGTCCCGGGAATGCTCGGGTTTATCCGTCTGGTGCTGTATCCGTACTGGTACGGGATCATTTCGGCGTTGCGCCGGGGCGGGGCGACGGTGTTTGCGGTGCAGGTCTCGCCGCTCAACTCCAGCGAGGTGCGCGGCGAGCAGTTGCTGGCGCGGATCGAGGAGATTCTGCGGGAAACCGGGGCCGAGAAGGTCAACCTGATCGGCCACAGCCAAGGCTCGCTCACAGCCCGTTACGCGGCCGCCAAACGTCCGGATCGCGTGGCGTCCGTCACGTCGGTCGCAGGGCCGAATCATGGCTCCGAGCTGGCGGATTATCTGGAAAAGCATTACCCGGCCGACACGTTCAAAGGACGGGTTCTCAGCGTGTTGTTGCGCTGGATCGGCGCGTTGATGAGCCTGCTGGAAACCGGCTATCGCGGGCCGAAGTTGCCTGTGGATATCCCGGCTTCGCACCATTCGCTAACCACTCAAGGCGTGGCGCTGTTCAATCAGCGTTATCCACAGGGCCTGCCTGAAACCTGGGGCGGGCACGGGCCGGAAGAGGTCAACGGCGTGCGCTATTACTCCTGGTCCGGGACGTTGCAACCGGGCAAGACGGACCGCGGCGGTAACCGGTTCGACGGCACGAACCGCAGTTGCCGGCTGTTTGCCAGAACCTTTGTGCGCGAAACCGGGCATTGCGACGGGATGGTCGGGCGTTACAGCTCGCACTTGGGGACGGTGATTGGCGATGAGTATCCGATGGATCACTTCGACATCGTCAATCAGTCGCTGGGGCTGGTGGGGAAAGGGGCGGATCCGGTGCGGTTGTTTGTCGAGCATGCGGCCCGATTGAAAGCGGCTGGCGTGTAAACGTCAGTTGGACCGCGTTATCGTTCTTCGCGGGCAAGTCGGGTCAGGCAACGCTGACCTTACGGCCCAACACGGTAGTCCAGCGCTCCGAAAGCACCACCCCACCCAGCGTCAACACCCCACCCACCAGGTGATACATCGCCAACTGTTCATTCAGTACCACCGCCGCAATCAACGCCGTAATCAACGGCAGCAAATTGAAAAACAGCGTGGTCCGGCTCGGTCCCAGGCGCACCACGGCCTGCATCCACGCCAATGGCGCCAGCATCGAAGCCAGCAAACAGGCATAAAGCACCAGCGGAATATTCTGCAAGGTCGGTCCGACCTTCGGTGAAGCGACAAACAACGGAAACAGCACCACCACCGCCACCAGCACCTGCAAATACAACAACACCAGTGGCGGCAAGCGCAGCTGCCATTTTTTCAGCAGCGTGCTGTAGATCGCGTAGGCCAGCGTGGCGATCAGCATCATCGCGTCGCCCAGGTTCACGCCGTGCTCAAGCAGTGCGCCGAGGCTGCCGGACGACACCACCACCAATACGCCGGCGAACGACAACACCGCGCCGGCCAATGCGCCCGCAGTCAGGCGCTGACCGAGGCTGACAATTGCCATGGCCAGCGACATCAAGGGCATCAGCGACAAGATGATCCCCATGTTGGTGGCTGTAGTCAGCGTTGCGGCGAAGTACGCCAGGCTCTGATAGACGGCCATGCCGAGCACGCCAAGGATGAAAATCTTGCCCAGGTTCGGGCGAATCTGGGGCCAATGCGCGATCACCGGTTTGAGCATGAACGGCGTGAACAGAATCCCGGCCAGCAGCCAGCGATAGAAGCCGATTTCCGCGGGGAAGATCGCGCCGACCGCCAGTTTGTTGATCACGGTGTTGCCGGCCCAAATGAAAATGGCCAGCAGGGGATAAGCGTATTGCATCAGAAAAACCATCAACGTTAGTGAGGAGCGATTATCCGCCTGTCTGGATGCAAGCCTATACTTCAATCCAGACAACCTGCCCTTGATGACGGACAGCATGACCAGTAAACACATCGACCTGCTCGATTTCGCAGAATTGCCGTCCCCGGTCTATTTCCGTTATGCCGACTTCGACACCCATGAATATGCCTCGACCCACCGTCACCCGTGGGGGACTCTCGAGTATTCGGCCAACGGTGTGTTGCACATGGAAATTGGCAGCAGCCGCTTCATGTCGCCGCCGCAATACGCGGTGTGGGTGCCGCCGCAGACCGAGCACAGTTTCTACAGCAATCAACCGATCAACTATCGCGCGGTCTGCCTGGCGCCGGTGTTGTGCACCGCGTTGCCACAACAAGCGTGCACGCTGGCAATCAGCGACATTCTCAAGGCGATCCTCAAGGACTTCGCCGCCCGCGACGTGAAAATTCCCGACCACGATGCGGACAAACGTCTGGCGCAGGTGTTGGTGGACCAGTTGCAACTGGCACCCATCCAGGAGTGTTATTTGCCTTACGCCAGCAGTTCGGGATTGCTCGTAATACTTGAAGCCCTGCAAGCCGAGCCCGGGGACAATCGGCCATTGGCGCACTGGGCCGCGCAGATCCATGTCAGCGAACGCACCTTGGCGCGGCAGTTTGTCCGTGAGCTGGGCATGAGTTTCGGCGAGTGGCGGCAACGCTTGCGTTTCCTCGCGGCGATCGAAGCGCTGGACAGTCAACGCAGCATTCAAAACATTGCCTTCGACATGGGTTACAGCACCGGTTCGGCATTTATTGCGATGTTTCAACGCCAGGCCGGGTGTACGCCTGAGCAATATCGTCGGCAACGAATTATCTGAGATAAATAAGTCAGTGGGTGTTAGAAGTTTTAAGTGGTGAAGTTTCTTACAGGCTAATCGGAATTGAACTTCATTTGATTGAGTGATTAACGTTGTACGCTAGTTGTATAAGCCGTTTCTGTTCAGCAAACTTATGCAGAGTATCAATGTGACCACTTCAATCCGGATCGATGAAATATCAGCAACCGCAATACAACAAAAAAGCAAACATCACGAACTTATAAAAAATGCTATCCCGGAATGGATGCGCCAAACTTCACCCCACAGAATCAGCGCGTTAAAAACCGTGATGGCCCCACTTCCGGAATGGATTATCACCGCTTCACCGATGCAGCTCGCAGCCCTGCAGCGCGCCTCGGAGGAAAGCTGGCGGGCACAAAACGATGTCGACCAGATGCTGAGCGAGGCGCAAGATGTCTACGCCTTTGCTGAACCGCTGCTTCGTCAGGCGCTGAAAGATCAATACGGTGTAGACGTCGATGTAAAGGAAACTTTCTTGCAGTTTTTTTCTCCGCCCCATTTATCCCCTTGGGCCAACAATTTCAATAACGGCGTGGAATCGCGCATTGTTTCGTTGCTGGATGCGGCATTACATAATTTTTCGGATAAAGAAGTATTAACCTCTGATTCGCAGTTTATTACCCGGCCGGACAAATCGAATCGATTCGATATAACCGGTGTTCGTAACAACATGAGTGTCGACCAATTCAAGACACTTTGCCGCACTCTGGATATCGGCGCTCACTATAAAGCCCATCTTGAAGGCTATGTGCGCCCTGTCGACGGGCTGGCGCGTAGTGTGGTGCAGCAAACAGTCATAAAAAGCCAAAAGGCTGCGTTAAAAGCAGCCCTGTATCTGGCCAGCCTTAAAAATGACATCTCGGCCAGTGGCTACCTGGCTGTACAAAGCCTGCTCAAGGATATTAAAGCGTGGAAGATGGATGGCCTTCCCGTTCATTACTATCAGCTGAAAATTCTCGATGTCCAGTTGAGAGGCATCGTGCTGATCGCCCCTGATCTGCATATCCACGACAGCGCCGCCCGGCGAGTCATTGTCTATGTGCCACATGACCCGGAGCATCCACTGAAAGAGTACGCCTCGAAGGCCGAGTTCGCCCGTGAGCTCACTCGCCAATTGCGGGATGCCCCAAGGAATTCCACAAACAGTTATCAGCAGTTCTTCAGCCGTTTTGTCGACCATCAACAACGGGGGCGCTTCTTCTCGGCACTCAATGCCGCGCTGGTGGAAATAACTCAACACGACAAAATTCCGGGCGTCGATCAGCCGGTATGGCGCGAAACGCCCATCGAGAATCCGCGCCTGCACTTTGAGCACGTTCGGTTCGAGAACGACATCCATACCTTTTTTACGGGCGACCCTTGGCTTTATCTCTACCAGCAACAGCAAAACAAAATCCTGAACGATGCCCGGGAGATGGTCATCTCGACGCAAGATGCCGATCGTATGGAGCGCTGGGCGTGGTTCGACAACCTGGAAAAAATGCTTTCCGACGTCTTCAATGCCGCGTTAATGGTGGTGGGGCCTTTCATACCCTTTGTGGGCGAGGTAATGATGGGTTACATGGTTTATCAGTTGGTCAGCGAGGTCGTCGAAGGCATTGTGGATCTGGCTGAAGGTCTCTATCTGGAAGGGGCCGAGCACATCATTGGGTTTGTCGAAAGCCTGGTCCAGTTGGTGGCCTTCGCTGGCGGCATGAAAATCGGCAGTGAGGTGGTACTGCCCAAGTTGTCATCGTTCATCGAGTCGACAACACCGGTCACGCTGGCCAACGGCGCCAAACGCCTGTGGAGCCGCGACCTTGAGCCCTATCAAAAACAAAACCTGACCCTGACTGCGGATTCAAAGCCTGATGAAACCTGGCTGCACCGGTATGAGGGCAAGCCGATTCTCAAGCTGGACACCCGGCACTTCGAACTGACGAAAGATCCACAGAACGGCAAACACAGGGTTAAACATCCGACCCGCTCCGACGCCTATCAACCCGTGGTGGAGAGCAACGGCGAAGGTGCCTTCGTGATTGAAGGCGAGCAACCCCATAGGTGGGATGACTCGACCTTGATGGCGCGACTCGGCCCGGACATGGGTGAGCTGGCCGAATCCTACGGGGACATCCGCTCGGTCAGCCAGACCGATGCCAGCGCGATCCGCCAAATGTATGCCGACAATGAGCGGCCATCGCCGTTGCTCAGCGATACCGTGACCCGGTTTCGTATCGACCGTGACATTCAGACCTTCATCGAGCAGATGGGCAGCGAGCGTGCGCAAGATTACTCAAGCGCCGATCCCGAGATGCAATTTCAGCTGCTCGATGGTCTGTGGCCCGGCAATGCGATTGAGCTGGTAGACGCCAGGGGCGAAGTGCTTCGGGTCATCGGTCGCGCGGGCGGGCCGGGTGTCCAGATAAACAGCAATCGTCTGGCTGACGTCGATCTGCTCAAGACGCTGTTATCGCACCTGGATGAAGCACAACTGAACACCTTGTTGGACGTCGAGTTTCATATCACGCCCAGCACGCTGGAACTGAACGCCAAAAATCTGCGGGCCGAGTTGGCGAAACGGGCCAGGAGCAAGCGCACGTCGCTGTTCAACGCACGTTATCGTCGTGTCGAAGCTGCCACGAGTGACTGCGCAAAAACGATCCAGGCCCAAGTGCCGGGCCTGCCTGGCACTGTCGCCCGGGAGTTGCTGTCCATCGCCACGCCCTCCGAAGTCCAGGCGATTGAGCGCGGGCAGTTGCCCGCAAGGCTGGAAAACCTCGCGCGTTGGGCGCTGCGAGACGTGCGCATGAGCCGTGCTTATGAAGGTTTTTACCTCGACTCGGTCGACAGTCCCGACATGGACCGGCTGGCGCTGCACTCCCTTGAGCATCTTCGCGGCTGGAATCCCGATGTGCGCATTGAGGTCCGACGGTTCGAGTACGACGGAACCCTGCTCGACAGTATCGGCCAGGACGACGCAGGGATTCGCCGTACGCTCGTCGAGCTTCATGACTCGACATTCGTCGCTTATGACGAAGACGCAAATGCCCTGCATTCGGGCATGGATCTGTTTTCCGCTATTTTGCAGGCGTTGCCGGACGCCGAGCGTAACGCGCTGAACATCTATATCGGCCAGGGCCCCAAACTGAAGCTGGCCCTGCGCGACAACGCATTGCAGCCCTATCAGTTGCTGAAGGTGCTGGACGGTCTGCCGGTTCTTGACCCGCTCACTTACGATCCTCAATTGATGCGCCTGCGTGGTGGCTCGCCGGGCGCGGGCGGCGAACGTGCAGTCCTGGAAGACATCGGCGGCCAATACAGCGACCTGGTCACGGTAGCGTTCCATCCTTCTGTTTCTGCATTCAAGCGATTCGATTATATGCGCGGCCTGAAACTGATTCACGACAGCCTTCCACAGGATTATCTTTTCGACCTTTTCGAGGCGCTGAACGCAGCCAATGCGACCGGAGAGGCCGGGCCAGGCCTGCGGATCGTCCAAAGTATCGAGGCGTTGCCTGATCTGCAGAAGCTGATGCTGCCAGAGCAGTTCAACGCGTTGACCGGGCGCCTGTTTACCAAAGAGGGCCTGGTGCCGCTCACGGAACTGGAACGAAACCTGGGGTTGAATGCGCGCAATCTGGAACAGACCGGGCGGGCCAATGCCTACCAGGCGCTGTTACATTCAGTCCGGGAGAACGGTGTAACGCCAAGTCCGGAGCTGGCTGATTTAAGCAGCTATGGGGAGTGGTTTTCCCAGGCCGTGGTCGAGACCGAAGGGCCGGTTCAGGTATCGCCTCAAACCATGGCCAACTTGAAAATGGCGCAGGACGCGATCTATCGAGCCAAGGAGCTCCTGCCGTTATCGGGGAATCAGTTGCCAAGCATGTGGGAAAACGGCGGTTCGGCGATTGCCAAAATCAAAGGCCTGCGAGGGATGGACCTTGAGGAGGGCGGGTTCTCCGCAAAACTGACCACCGCGGAGGCCGCTCGCAAAGCCATTGATATCAAGGGCGGGAATTGTTCGGAGAACTCGAAGGTTACGTTTTCGATTCTCGCCAGCCAGCCCCGGACGTCCAGCATTCACATTGTCAGGGCCACCCGTTTTGATCATCAATATGTAGTGATAGGAGATGATCTGAGCAATCTCGATGCTCTGGTCGTCGCTGACTCGTGGCCGGAATTTCCCGCAGCGCACTTGGCCAGCAATGCACACTTCAATTTCGAAATGCCGCCGGTGACCACACTGACCCCCGGGCCGGCCGTGGCCGAGTACGCCTTTATCAATGAAGCCGCGCCAGGGCCGGCGGTATTGCCTGCGGTTTCCGAGGCGAACACGTTCCGGCAGATAAAAATCAACAAGCTCTATGAGGAGGGTGCGGCATATGCCCAATGGACGTCGTTGCGTGAGCTTGGACAGACTTATGCGGTCGAGGGGGGCACGCCGGTCTTGTTCGAGCGGATGCCCGCGTCGGTCATTGATAACCGGGTTGATGCTTATCAGCGATACCGGGAAGCCTTTAAAGATCTTCTGGAATCGGAGGCTGATTGAGGGCCATCGGTTGCGTCGGTGGATGAATGTGTAACAGGGGTTGTCTACACTCCAGATTGAGGCCGCACCCCTCGGTGCGGCAACAAGGAGAAAACTCCATGATGAAGTTGCGTGTCCCTTTGTTGATGATCGGTTTGCTGCTTAGTGCCCAGGGCTTCGCCGCCACTGAGCAACAGAACAAGATGACCACCTGCAACGCTGACGCTACCGCGAAAGGCCTCAAGGGCGACGAGCGCAAAGCCTTCATGAGCACCTGCCTCAAGGCGGCACCGGCCGCCAATGACGCCAAGACCTTGACCCCTCAGCAAGAGAAAATGAAAACCTGCAACGCCGATGCGGCGACCAAAGCGCTTAAGGGTGATGAGCGCAAAGCATTCATGAGTGATTGCCTGAAGAAAAAATAAATAACTGAGTCATAACGGGCGGCAGATTGTGGTGGCTGTGAGGGCCCCTTTGCGAGCAAGCCCGCTCCCACAATGGAACTGTGTTCGTAGGACTGATGTGGGAGCGAGCCTGCTCGCGAAGGGGCCAGCATGGCCGCTATAAAAAATCGCCCACGCCCCACTAAGGTCGCCCTACACAATCCCTAGTGCTGGCCTGCGAACGCTGGCAGACTGCCAATCCTTTTACGTCGTTCGTTTTGAGGCTGTATGCCAACGTTTTCTCAACGCCACGTTTTGCTGCTGATCAGTTGGGTCATCATCTTTGGTGGTTTGCTGCTGGTGATCCCGCTGCGACTGCTGCCTAGCCTGCTGGCCGGGTTGCTGGTGTTCGAACTGGTCAACATGCTCACCCCGCAGTTGCAGCGGCTGATCGAAGGTCGACGCGCGCGCTGGCTGGCGGTGGCGTTGCTCGGGACGTTAGTGGTCAGCGTGTTGACCCTGATTTTTGCCGGCGCCATCAGCTTTTTGCTGCACGAGGCGGAAAACCCGGGCGCATCGCTCGACAAATTCATGCACGTGGTTGACCGCGCGCGCGGGCAGCTGCCGCCGTTCATCGACGCCTATCTTCCGGCCAGTGCCGCGGAGTTTCGCGTGGCCATCGGCGAGTGGATGAGCAAGCACCTGAGCGACTTGCAACTGGTCGGCAAGGACGCGGCGCACATGTTTGTGACGCTGCTGATCGGCATGGTGCTCGGGGCGATCATCGCCTTGCAGCGCATACCGGACGTGACCAAGCGCAAGCCGCTGGCTGCCGCGTTGTTCGACCGCCTGCACCTGCTGGTCCAGGCGTTTCGCAATATCGTCTTCGCCCAGATCAAGATTTCCCTGCTCAACACCTTCTTTACCGGGATCTTCCTGGCGGTGATCCTGCCGATGTTCGGCGTCCAGCTGCCGCTGACCAAAACCCTGATCGTGCTGACCTTCCTGCTCGGTCTGTTACCGGTGATCGGCAACCTGATGTCGAACACGCTGATCACCATCGTCGGCTTGTCGCTGTCGATCTGGGTCGCCATGGCGGCGCTGGGTTATCTGATTTTTATCCACAAGCTCGAATACTTCCTCAACGCGCGCATTGTCGGCGGGCAGATCAGTGCCAAGTCGTGGGAGTTGCTGCTGGCAATGCTGGTGTTCGAGGCCGCGTTCGGCCTGCCAGGGGTGGTGGCGGGGCCGATTTATTACGCGTACCTGAAGAGTGAGTTGAAGCAGGTGGGGATGGTGTAACCACCCCATAATCGTTCTCACGCTCTGCGTGGGAATGCCGCCATGGACGCTCTGCGTCCGTTGATGAGGCTGTGACGCGGAGCGTCACGGGATGCATTCCCACGCAGAGCGTGGTAACGATCACTACCTCGGGTTGCGAATCAGTCCATCGTGCCGTAACGCTTCATCGCCTCGATCGCCAACCCGCTGCCGATGCTGCCGAAGATGTTCCCTTCCACATGCCGCGCATTCGGCAACATCGCCGACACGCTGTTGCGCAGCGCCGGAATGCCGCTCGAACCGCCCGTGAAGAACACCGTGTCGACCTGATCGACCCGCACGTTGGCGTCGTTCAGCAGTTGGGTCACGCTGTTGCGCACGCGCTCCAGCAGGTTGTCGATGGCCGACTCGAACAGTGCGCGACTCAGCTCAACGCTCAAGCCCGGCTCGATGCGGTCCAGCGGCACATGGCGGCTGTCGGCGTGGGTCAGCTGGATCTTGGTTTCTTCCACTTCCATGGCCAGCCAGTGTCCGGCGCGCTGGTCGATCAGCTTGAACAGGCGATCGATACCGCCGGTGTCTTCGATGTCGTAGCGCATGCTGCCCAGGGCCAGGGTCGACTTCTGCGAGTACACCGAGTTGATGGTGTGCCAGGTCGCCAGGTTCATGTGGTGGCTGGTGGGCATGTAGGCGCCGCTCTTCATGCGGCTGCCGTAGCCGAACAACGGCATCAGGCCTTGCAGGCTCAACTGCTTGTCGAAGTCGGTCCCGCCGATGTGCACGCCGCCGGTGGCGAGGATGTCGTCGTGACGGTTGTCGTGGGTGCGGCGCTCCGGGGACAGGCGCACCAGCGAGAAGTCGGAGGTACCACCGCCGATGTCGACGATCAGCACCAGCTCTTCCTTTTCGATGGTCGACTCGTAGTCGAATGCCGCCGCAATCGGTTCGTACTGGAACGACACATCCTTGAAGCCGATGGCGCGCGCCACGTCCACCAGGGTGTTCTCGGCCTCCTGGTCGGCCATTTCGTCGTCATCGACGAAGAACACCGGGCGGCCCAGCACCACTTCCTCGAATTCCCGACCGGCGGCCGTCTCGGCGCGCTTCTTCAACTGGCCGATAAACAGCCCGAGCAGGTCCTTGAACGGCATCGCCGTGCCGAGGACGCTGGTGTCGTGCTTGATCAGCTTGGAGCCCAGCAGGCTCTTGAGCGAGCGCATCAGCCGGCCTTCGTAGCCTTCCAGGTACTCGTGCAGCGCCAGCCGACCGTACACCGGGCGGCGTTCTTCCATGTTGAAGAACACCACCGACGGCAGGGTGATCTTGTCGTCCTCCAGCGCGATCAGCGTTTCCATGCCGGGGCGCAGCCAGCCGACGGTGGAGTTGGACGTGCCGAAGTCGATACCACAGGCACGGGCTGGAGATGCGTTTTTCATGACTTTCAGGTTCCGGTTAAAAAACGGCCGCGCAGTGTATGTCAGTGCGGCGCAGATTCGAAGGCCGACTATCCGCTAAATACACCAATGGCGCCTTGATAAGATGGCCGGATGCCCCAAACTTGTCTGCATTGAGCCTGGCAGCCATCGGACGGTCGCAAGAACCGCCCACTGCTGCCGATAAACTTCTGACGCGCTACCCGGTCACAAACTTGAGATCGGTCAACCCGGCGCCTGGAAATACGCGCAGACTACGGTGACGGCGCGATATCGATAACGGATGGTGATCCTTAGATGGACTTCAAAGACTATTACAAGATTCTCGGTGTGGAACCGACCGCGGACGATAAGACGATCAAGGCGGCTTATCGGAAACTGGCGCGCAAATACCACCCCGATGTCAGCAAGGAAAAGGACGCCGAGGCCAAGTTCAAGGACGCCTCGGAAGCTTATGAAGCGCTGAAAAGTGCCGACAAGCGCGCCGAATATGACGACTTGCGCAAATACGGCCAGCACGGCCAACCGTTCCAGGGGCCGCCGGGTTGGCAGGGCCGTGGCGGCGGTGGGTTCGGCGGTGGTCAGGACACGGGCGATTTTTCGGACTTCTTCAGTTCGATCTTCGGCAACCGTGGTCCGGGTTTTGGTGGTGGACAGTCGGGCCGCAGTGCCGGGCGCCGAGGGCAAGACGTGGAAATGGAACTACCGATTTTTCTGGAAGAAAGCCTGTCGAACGAGTCGAAGAAGGTCTCCTTCCAGGTGCCGCAGTACAACGCGGCCGGCCAGCACGTCAGCAACACCAGCAAAAGCCTGAACGTGAAAATCCCGGCCGGTGTGACCGACGGCGAGCGCATCCGCCTCAAGGGCCAGGGGGCGCCGGGCATCGGTGGCGGGGCCAACGGCGATCTGTTCCTGATCATTCGCTTTGCGCCGCACCCAAAATTCGACGTCGAAGGCGAAAACCTGATCATTACCTTGCCGCTGGCGCCCTGGGAGTTGGCGCTGGGTACCGAAGTCGCCGTGCCTACACTGACCGGCAAGATCAACCTCAAGGTGCCGGCCGGCAGCCAGAACGGCCAGCGCATGCGCGCCAAGGGGCACGGTCTGCTGAACAAGGCGGGCGAGCGTGGCTACCTGTTCGTGCAATTGAAGGCCGTGATGCCCAAGACTTCGAGCGACGAGGTCAAGGCGCTGTGGGAAGAACTGGCGAAAAAAGCCGCTTTCGACCCGAGAGAAAATTTCTGATCCAAGAGACGGAGTCGCCCATCATGAGCAAGCCCCTGATCGTTCAACTGGACATGGCAGAATTCTGTGAGGCGACCGAGCTGTCGGACGTCTACGTGATCGAAATCGTCGAGCACGGCATCCTCGAACCTCAGGGCAAGCAGCCCAAGGATTGGGTTTTCAACGATTACGAGCTGGCTCTGGCCAAGCGCGCCGCCAAGCTGCGGCGCGATCTGGAGCTGGAGTGGGAAGGCGTCGCCCTGGCGCTGGACCTGCTTGAAGAGGTCCAGCAGCTGCGGGCGGAGAATCGCATGCTCAAGCAGCGGTTGGGGCGGTTGGTCGTCGAGTAGTGTTCTGCTGGTTTTGTGTCGCTTGACACGACCCCTTCGCGAGCAGGCTCGCTCCCACATTGGATCGGGTTCTTCCAGAAGGAATACGGGTCAACAGTGGGAGCGAGCCTGCTGGCGATGAACGATGACGCGGTCCGTGGTATTAAACCTTGCGCGGCAACACCACGGTAAACAGCGTGCCGTCCGCTTCGCTGGAACTGACCTCGATCGTCCCGCCGTGTGCATCGACCACTTCCTTGACGATAAATAACCCCAAACCAAGGCTGGTGGAGGGTTGGCCGAGCTGCTCGTCAGCGCTGCGCACCAGCGGATCGAAAATCGTGCCGATCGCTTCCTCGGGGATCGGAGCGCCATAGTTATGCACCGTGAGGCGAACCGCGTCCGGCTCGCCCGTCAGGGTCACCGTTACGTCACGCTTGTTCAACCCATGCTGCAAGGCGTTGCCGATCAGGTTCTGCAACAGTTGACTCACTCGTCCGGCATCCCAGGCGCCTCGGGTGTCACCCTTTACGTGGACCGTCGGATCGCACTCGGGGTTACCGGCGCAGGCTTCGGCAATCGCCGCATGGGCGGCATCGGCCAGGTCCATGGGTGCCCGCTCGATCGGCAGGCTTTTACCCAGGCGACTGCGCACCAGCTCCAGCAAATCGCCGACCATCGCCGCCATGTGCCGCGCGCCGTGCTTGATGTTGACCGCGCAGGTCAGCGCATCGCCTTCAAGCTTGGCTTTGCGCAGCAGTAATTCGGTGGACATGCTCACCGCTTGCAAGGGTGCCCGCAGGTCATGCCCCAGGATCGCCAGAAAGATATCCCGCGAACGATTGACCTGCTCGGCGTAGGCCGCGGTGGATTCGGCGAGTGCTTCGTCAATGGCTTCGTTGAAACGGATCATGTCCTGGAAATAGGCCATGTCCGGAGACGCCAGGCTGTCGACCCACAAACGGATGACGCAGGCACGCAAATGACGGAATTCCGATGTCATCTGTACCAGATCAAACCCCACGGTATGCCGCAGTTCGCCATGACTGGCACCGGCCTCGTCCAGGCTCGGGGTTTTTTCCGGGCCTTCGCCCTTGGCCTTGGCCATCTGTTCACTGGAGGTTTGCGCGGTGGTCATGTCACGCGCGGCGGCCAGCAAAATGACCTTGGCGTGATCGCGCAGGGCGACCTTGTCCATGTGCTCGGCCGCCGGGGTAATGGTGCTGGCGAACTGCTCCCATTCATCGACGATACGGTCTACGTGTTGCCTGATGAAATCGGGTAGGCGCATGTCCGGTTTCCTGATGGGAATTCTGGCGCATCTTAGCCCCTTTGCTGTCCGCTAAAAACTACCATTACGCGGGGGAGCACTTTTGTACGGGGTTCGGGTGGTAATTGCCTGTTTTTTAGATTCTTAAATCGAATGCGACGTTGATGTATTCGTGATTTTGGCGTTGTTTTTTGAGCTTTTGTTTTCGTCGCCAGCCAATAATCTGGTGGTTCAATTCGTCGCATAAGGATTTGCGAAATGAGTGAACGTTCGGACAGCCCGGGTCGGCCAGCCATTGCCGGGCAGGCAAGAGAAGTGAATAACAATGTGTATCGTGATTATCTGCTGGGCAAACTGCCCGCGCCGGTCAAAGATGCGCCCGCCTCACGCCTGGTTGCCTTTGCCCATTCGAAACCGGAGTTTCCTGAGTGGTATTTGAATTCAAGCGCCATTGATCGCCAGTACCTCAAGGAGTTGATCGACGAGCGCTGGCGCCTTCAGGGGCCATTGGACGCGGCGCTGAAGAATGTACAGCAGGACATTCTTGCCTTCGCCGAGCCCTTGCTGGTCCAGGCTTTGAAAGAGCATTTGAACCTGGAACTGGACGTCAACGCGACGCTGATTCGGCTGTACGTCCCCGCCAATCTGGCCATTGGCATCGATACCCATGCCAGTCGGCTCAGGCAATCATCATTGCTGGAAGCGGCCCTGCACAATTTCGAGGCCCCCGAAACGCAGGAGGGCGCGTTTCGCGATGGCTCGGGCATCTTCATCAGGGACGACGAAAACGAACTTCAGCGGCATACGCTGACGGTCGAAAAATTTGCCGCCCTGTGCCGCACGCTCGATATCGGTGCGCACTATCAGCGTCACATCAAGGCATTGCTGATGCCCGAAGAGGTGACGGCCAGAGCGTCCGTCGTGCAGCAATGCACGGCCAGTGAAAAAGCCGCGTTTCACGAATCGGCACTGATCGCGTATCTGAAAAAAGACATCACGTCCTATGGCTACGGGAAACTCCGGCAGATTCGTGACAACGAACAAGGCATTTTGATGGGCCGTCGGCCCCTGCAATGCCACCGGCTGGCGATCATGGGGTTCAGGCTGTCCGGCATTGTGTTGTTCAGTGCAGTGGCGGACCCTTCGAAAATCAAACGGGTTTACGACGCGCTGATTCCACAGCATCAACGAACGATGCTGGAATGGTCGCGACGTCTGACACTGCTCCCGGGGCAGGAGTTTGATCAGTTCAAGTTGCTCCAGGCGTTTTTCGCCAATGGCCCCAGCGGTCTCGTTGAGGCCATGTTGCAACGGGACGATGCTTATCAACAAAGTCGTCTGGAGGGGACGCTGATTGCGTATGTCCCCGATGATCCCGACCACCCCTTCAAGGAATACGAGTCCTTCACTGACTTCATGAAGGCGCTGACGAGCCAGTTGCGCTCGCCGGGTTATCAACAGTTTTTCAGCCGTTTTGTCGCGCAAAAAGACCAGGGCAAGTTTTTTGCCCGGGTTCGCGAGCGCCTCTCGACCTTCACCTGGAAACAGCGAGAGCCGCTGGACATGGGGCCGTGGTGGCGGGAGAGCGCCGTTGAAAATGCCAACGCAGAGCCTGTCACCCATATCATTTCGGGCGATCTCTGGGCGCAAACAAGTCTATGGCGCAGGGAGAAAGCGATTGCCGATGCGCGGCACATCGCCGTGCCGACCGGCGATGAAGACGCCACCACCCGTTGGAACCGGCTGATCAGTTATCTGAACATCGGCTGGAACGTGTTCAATTTCGGCGCCATGCTGGTGCCCGGCCTGGGCGAAGCGATGCTGGCCGTCATGGTCGGGCAGATGGTCCTGGAAACCCTGGAAGGCTTCGAAGACTGGAGCAAGGGTGACAAGGAAGACGCGGCGTCCCATCTCACCGGCGTCATGATCAATTTCGCGCAGTTGGCCATTATGGGCGCCGGGCATGTCTTGCCGGCCGGTGCGGCGGCGTCGGTCAAACCATCGGCGTTTATCAACCGGTTGAAAAAGGTTGATCTGGCCGACGGCCAGACGCGCCTCTGGAAGCAGGACCTTTCGCCCTACGCCCATGACGTGGTGTTGCCCGCCGAGGCCAAGCCAAGCGAGCAGGGGCTGTATCGGCACAGCGAAAAGGACTTCCTCAAGCATGAAAACCAACACTTCGAAGTGATCAACGATTCACGCACCGGCCAGCCACGCTTGCAACACCCGGCCCGGCCACAGGCTTATCAGCCGACACTGGAGCACAACGGTGGCGGCGCGTGGAAAACCGAACTCGACCGTCCCATCGAGTGGGACAAAACCACCCTCATGCGGCGCCTGGGCCCGACGGTCGAGGGCTTTTCTGATAACACCCTGGAGCATATTCGTCTCGTCAGCGGCATGGAGGAGGACGAATTGCGTCGCTTGCATGTGGTCAGCGAACCGCCGCCCGCGTTGCTGACCGACACGATCGAACGCTTCCAGGCCTGGGCCGAAGTGCAAAAACTGCCCGGGCAGATAAGGCTCAACGAGGTTCCGCAAGCATTCGTCGAGCAGGTGCCCCGCTTGCTGGTTGAATGGCCCGGATGGCCTGAGCAAAAAGGCATCGAGCTGTTTGACGGCCCTGGGCATAGCGGGCGCTCGATCAAATTCGGCAACGTCGATGCTCTGCCCGCTGACACGCTGAAGATAAGTCGTGCCGAGGTTCGTTCAGGGAAACTGCCGGAGCGTGCCGTGAAGTTTGCGAACGAGGCCGATATCCACGCGCTGCTCGGGCAGGGCATTTCAACGGACGAGCAAGTCCGCATCGATGCCTTGAAAAACCAGCTGGCCGGGCGAGCAGACAGTCGCCGCGCAGCTCTGCTTGACGCGCTGAGTCGCCGTTTGCAGCAAACCGACAACCCCCAGGTGCAGGTGCTTCAGGATGCGTTCAATGGGCTCCCCGCTGCGGTAGCCCGGGAACTGCTCGCCGACATCGAGCCGCAAGACCGGCTCGACATCACCGAGCCGTCGCGCATCCCCTTGCAACTCAGGGAGCGGGTAGGAGTGGCCTTGCGGGCCATACGAACCGCGCGCGCTTATGAAGGGCTCTTTCTCGACGCGGCGTTCGGTGTGGACACCGAGCGGCTGGCGTTGCACTCGATGCAGGCGCTACCCGGCTGGCCCGAAAACGTGCGGATCGAAATCCGTGAGTTTTCATTCGATGGCCCGTTGCGCGACAGCGTCGGCCCGACGGACGCCACCCACCGCAGAATCCTGGTCAGCGAGGACGGCCAATACCAGGCGCGCGATACCGATGATCTGCAATTGCACGGGGCCGATGATTTATACGCGTCGGTGTTGCATGCCTTGCCGGATGCCGAGCGAAACGCGCTGGGGTATCACGTCAACCAAGGTGCCACGCTCAAGTCCGCCATTCAAAAAACGCCATTGCCACGGGACAGGTTCAGCGCGCTTCTGGGCGATAACCCTGTACGCAAACCGGCGTATGACCCCGTCACGATGCGCCTGCGTGGCGGCATGCGCGGGGTGGCTCATGGGCTAAGTCGAATCAACGAACCCATGACGCCGCAAGAGCGGGTGCGTGTTGTCCGCCCCGGATGGACGGAGGCCGAAGCCTTGGCCTATCTGCAGATGAGTGGCAGCGAACTCAGTCTGGAGCAGAGGGCCAGCGCACTCGAAGCGGAATTCGATCGGCTCAACGCCAGTTTTCAACGCTGGTTGAAATCGCCGACCGAAGCGTACAGCTTCACGCCTGCCGGCGTCGCCGAATGGCAAGCCAGAAACGCTTTATACAAAGAGATCAGGGAATGCTGGCAGCACACCGGGTTGCGCCACGTGGATTCATTCGGTCATCTGCAGGGCGTTGTGCTCGACCTGGAAAACATCCCGCTGGGGCGTCATCTGCGCACCATGCCTGCCCTGGAAGGTAATTTCGATCACGTCACGCGCCTCAATCTGACCCTGTCCGAATTGACCGACGCACACAGTTCCTTTCTCGATCATTTTCCCCGCTTGCGTTCGCTCAACGTCAACGGCAATGCGTTCTCCGCTGTTCCCGGTGCCATCCGCCGCATGCGCGCGCTGACGGAACTCAACATGCGAGGCAACCGTATTGTCCTGGATGCACAAGGCGTCGCGGACCTGCGCAACCTGACACGACTGGAGGTTCTGGACCTGTTTGGCAATCCGTTGGGGCAAGTCCCGGATATTGGCGGCATGAGAAGGTTGCATACGCTGATCCTGGCGGACACCGGCGTGCACACCTGGCCGCAGGGGCTGTTCGCACAACCGCGGTTCCGGCATTTTTTCCTGGATTTGCAGCGCAACGAAATCACCCACATTCCGGCAGTGCCCCCTGGCTCCGCTCAGGCGGAATTGCTGGCGCGCACCTTGCTGAGCCGAGAGCCGCAGTGGTTGGCCGAGGCCAATCTGCAAACGCTCAGGGACTACATCGAGTCCATCGGCATGGACCCCGATCGACCTTATCCTCCCCGTGGTGTGCGTGACAGTCTCGACTGGGAGGAGGGCATGACACGGCCGGAATGGGTGGCGAAGCAAGCGGTCTGGAACAGTGTCGAGGATGAGCGCGGATCGGTCGGTTTTTTCAACGAAATCCGCAAACTCACCGAGTCGGGGCACTTCAAGCACGACCTCGGGTTTCGGGTCGATATGACCGCCAAGGTCTGGCGCATGCTCGAGGCGATGTCGAAAAATACCGAGCTTCGGCAAAAACTCTTCACCATGAGTACGGTGCCCACAACGTGCGTCGATGCGGGCGCGCAGCTGTTCAATGCCATGGGCCTGGAGGTGCTGATTCATGAAGCCTATGAGTTGGCCAATCCTTCGCTGGTGGAGGGTGAACTGGTCACGCTGGCGCGAGGCAAGTCACGTCTGGATGAACTGAGCAGGATTGCCCGCAAAACCATTTCCGAACGCGAGGCGATGGGCGAGGAGTTCAGGCGTGTCAATGCCATGGGGGAGGTGATGGGCACGATCGATGAGGTGGAAGTTCACCTGGCGTTCATGACCGATCTTGCCGAACGGCTGGACTTGCCCTGGCAGTCTCGAAACATGCAGTTCCGAGGGATCGCGGGTGTCACCTCGGCGATGACCGACAATGCTTACCTGCGTGTGCTCGACCTTGAGGAAGGTGAGCTGCTCGGTGATTTGCTTGTCGAACAGCCGTTCTGGTCATCCTATGTCGAGGGTGTCAACCGACGGGCTTTCAAAGTGTTCAGGCGCCGGATCGATGCCACGACAGACTTCTATATGGCCTTGGACCAGCGTGCGAACGACACAACGCTGACCCTTGAGCAAAAGGCTCGGCTGAAGGAAGCGCTCAGGGTGCTCGGCGCGGAACTGAACAAGCCGGAAAGCGACTTTGCACCGGGACGCATCATGACCGATGCGCAATACGCTGCTGAGTTGAAGACGATCGATGAAGAGCAAAAGGCGTTGCTCAAAACCTTCACCCAACAGGCGATCGACCGGGCAAAACTGCAAAGGGTAGAACTGCCCTTTGTCGTGCAGCCGGACAGTTGATGGGGCTGCTTTTCCCGGGGGGCTGGTTCGCCGGGCCCCCGGGATTGTCAGGCAGACAGAACGATCAAAACAGGAAATATCGCTGGGCCATCGGCAGCACGTCGGCGGGCTCGCACCACAGCAGGACACCGTCGGCCTTGACTTGATAGGTCTGTGGGTCGACATCAATGGTCGGCAGGTAGTCGTTGTGGATCAAGTCGGTTTTCTGCACCTCGCGGCACCCTTTGACCACTGCGATTTTCTTCTTCAAACCCAAGGCCTCGGGAAGGCCTGCTTCTTGGGCTGCCTGGCTGATGAAGGTCAGGCTGGTGGCGTGCAACGAGCCGCCGTAGCTGGCAAACATCGGGCGGTAATGCACCGGTTGCGGCGTCGGAATGGAAGCATTGGCATCGCCCATCAAGCTGGCCGCAATGGCCCCGCCCTTGAGGATCAAGGTCGGCTTGACGCCAAAAAACGCCGGACGCCAGAGCACCAGATCCGCCCATTTACCCACTTCCACCGAGCCCACCTCATGGCTGATGCCATGGGTGATCGCCGGGTTGATCGTGTACTTGGCGATGTAGCGTTTGGCGCGGAAGTTGTCGTTGCCTTCGCCATCCCCGGGAAGCGGGCCGCGCTGCTTTTTCATCTTGTCGGCGGTCTGCCAGGTGCGCGTGATGACTTCGCCGACACGGCCCATGGCCTGGCTGTCGGAGCTGATCATCGAGAACGCGCCGAGGTCATGCAGGATGTCTTCGGCGGCGATGGTTTCGCGGCGGATGCGGCTTTCGGCGAAGGCCACGTCTTCGGCAATGCTCGGGTCCAGGTGGTGGCAGACCATCAGCATGTCGAGGTGTTCGTCGATGGTGTTGCGGGTGAACGGCCGGGTCGGGTTGGTCGAGCTCGGCAGCACGTTGGCAAAGCCGCAGGCCTTGATGATGTCCGGGGCATGACCGCCCCCCGCGCCTTCGGTGTGATAGGTGTGGATGGTGCGACCCTTGAAGGCGGCGAGGGTGGTTTCGACGAAGCCCGACTCGTTAAGGGTGTCGGTATGAATCGCCACCTGCACATCGTACTGGTCGGCGACGTTCAGGCAGTTGTCGATGCTCGCCGGGGTGGTGCCCCAGTCTTCGTGCAGCTTGAGGCCGATGGCGCCGGCCTTGACCTGCTCGATCAACGGCTCCGGCAGGCTCGCGTTGCCCTTGCCGGTAAAGCCAATGTTCATCGGGAATGCATCGGCAGCCTGGAGCATACGCGCCAGGTGCCACGGCCCGGACGTGCAGGTGGTGGCGTTGGTGCCGGTGGCCGGGCCGGTGCCGCCGCCGATCATGGTGGTGACGCCGCTCATCAATGCTTCTTCGATCTGTTGCGGGCAGATGAAATGGATGTGTGTGTCGATGCCGCCAGCGGTGAGGATCATGCCTTCACCGGCAATGACTTCGGTGCTGGCGCCGACCGCGATGGTCACGTCCGGCTGGATGTCCGGGTTGCCGGCCTTGCCGATGGCGGCGATGCGGCCGTCTTTGAGGCCGACGTCGGCTTTGACGATGCCCCAGTGGTCGATGATCAGCGCGTTGGTGATCAAGGTGTCGACCACTTCGGCGGCCAGTAATTGACTCTGCCCCTGGCCATCACGGATGACTTTGCCGCCACCGAATTTCACTTCTTCGCCGTAGGTGGTGAAGTCTTTTTCCACTTCGATCCACAGCTCGGTATCGGCCAGACGGACCTTGTCACCGACGGTGGGGCCGAACATGTCGGCGTAGGCCTGACGGGAAATCTTCATTCGTTCGCCTTGAGATTCAATTGAATTTGAAATCGTTCGCTGCGCTCACTCTCGCGAGCAGGCTCGCTCCCACAGGGGAATGCGATCAACTGTGGGAGCGAGCC